>JANTFU010000078.1 GCA_024763295.1 Anaerolineales bacterium | reverse complement strand
GATGATGGCATAATGCGTGCCAGGCATCCCAAGCGATTCCATGCGCATGATTTCCGGCATCGAGACAATCGGGAAGAAGATGCCCGTCAAAAAGAAGCCGGGGAAAAAGATCATCAGAAAGGAAACGCCCATTGCCGCAGCTTGGGACTTCATAAAGACGCCGATGATGATGCCCATGCTCAACACAGCAAACATGAAGAGCGCTGAGAGACCAAAATAAAGTGGGAAAGAACCGTTAAAAGGTACTTTGAACCACCAAATCGCAAAAATCGGCAAAAAGACCACGTTCACTAAGCCGGCGATGATATACGGAATCATCTTGCCGAGCAGCAGTTCCGCTCGCCCGACAGGGGTTGCCATCAACTGTTCCATCGTGCCGTGCTCGCGTTCGTGGGCGAGCGCCAGCGCCACAGACAGGGCAGGGAATCCGAGCACCATCGAGATCAAGCCGGGGATGATGTCGTTGCGGGGTTTCAGCCCGGGGTTATACCAAGTGCGGATGCGCACATCCAGCGGAGCCAGCGACGTTTCGCTTAATCCCATTGCCTGCATTTGCGTAGCCAGCGCTTCGTTGGCGAACTGCTCTGCCCGTGAAGCGATATGGTCAACCGCAAAGCCGCCGCTCTCAGGCTCGGTGCCGTCAATGATCATCTGCATCGGCATCCCGCGCATCGCAAGCAGGTCGCGCGAAAAGTTCGGGTCAATCACCAGCGCCGCCTTGACCTCCCCGTGCATCAGCAGGTTTTCAATCTCGGCAATTGAGCCAACCTGTGCATACAGGTCAAGATCGTTGCCCGCCGTAATCTGTTGTACAAAATCTCGCGATGTCGCGCTGCGGTCATAGTCCAACACGGCGATGGGGATATGCTGTAACTCGACGGTCAGCGCATACGCCATCAGCAGCAGCGTCACCATCGGCGTAAAGACGACCAAGATCAGCGTGCTGCGGTCACGGATGATGTGGTGAAATTCCTTGCGGGTGATTGCCCAGATATGACGAAGGGACATTTTTATTCCTTGATTCTGCGAGGAGCATGCTTTTGCGACGCGGCAGTCTCCTGATTGGTGAGATTGCTTCGGCGGTAAAGCTGCCTCGCAAATGCCTTCCTGTTAGATGTTGACATCTTCATTCTCTAATTGCTGGATGAGCGAAATGAAGGCCTCTTCCATGCGGATCGGCGCGACGCGCGCGCCCCGAAACTTGATACCGTTTTTCGACAATGTTTTGGTGACTTGCTTCAACCGTTTAGCGCCGTTATCGACAAGCAGGTGCAACGCCTCACCGTAAGTTTGTGCCTCGAAAACACCCGGCAGCCCCTCGACGAGCGTCTTCGCTTCTTTCCACTCATCGGTCAGGAACTCGATCATCTCGCCGTGCAGGGTTTCTCGAATTTTACGGGGACTGTCGCAGACGACCAGTTTGCCAGCATACATCAGCCCGACACGAGAACAGCGGTCGGCTTCGTCCATGTAGGGCGTGCTGACGATGATGGTTGTCTCGTTCAGGTGCAGGTTGGTCAGAATATCCCAAAACTCACGGCGGGAAACGGGATCAACGCCGGTAGTCGGCTCGTCAAGCAGGAGCAGCTTCGGCTCGTGGATCAGCGTACAGGCGAGGGCGAGCTTCTTCTGCATCCCGCCAGAGAGTTGGTCGGCGCGGCGATCTTTGAACTCTGTCAGGCGGGCAAACTCCAGCAGGGATTCGGTGCGTTGCGCGATCTCTGCTTTGGGGACATCGTAAATTTCGGCAAAAAATTGCAAATTTTCGAGCACGCTCAACTCGGCGTACAGGCTGAATTGCTGTGCCATATAGCCGATTTCGCGTTTGATGGCTTCGGATTCTTTACGCAGATTGTGTCCAAGCACGGTGGCTTGTCCATCGCTCAGGGAGAGCAATCCTGCCAACAAACGGAGGGTGGTCGTCTTGCCGGCGCCATCGGGACCGACCAAGCCGAATAACTCCCCGCTGTTCACAGTCAGATCAAGCTCCTCGACCGCGTGCGTCTTCTTGAAGTTTTTCGTCAGATTTGTGGTTTGGATAATCGTGTCTGCCATTTTATAAAACTTTCTAGCGGCGGTTGAGTAGGGCAAGATGCTTTTCTTGTCCGTATCGAAACCAGAGCGGAAATAATCCGCTACGATTTCGATACGCCCTTCGACAAGCTCAGGGCTACTCAATCTCCGCTAGTCATTCCGTTTGGCATAGCGGATGATCCAAAGCACGAGGAGCGCGCTGAGAGCAGGCTCAAGGGCGACGCCCATCCATTTCATTGTGTCCGAAAAGCCCATCATGGGAATGACGTAGAAGTCGAGTAAACCGACGATGATGGCGGTGATGATGGCGGCAGGATAGTTGTTGAAGTCGTCTTTCCAGATTAGCCCGGCAACGTAACCCATGACAAGACCGACGACGAGCATAGCGATGATGACATAAAGAACTTCCATTTTTAACTCCTTAGTGAAGTGTGAATTTGACGATGGGCAGTAAGTTGGCGATTTTTTCCAAACTTGCCTCGCTCCCATCGTAAGAAAGACCGACAATTTTCATTAACTCTCGCAAAGCGGCAGGATGCTGCTCTGCGTAGATTTGCAGAATTTCTTTTGCCTGCGGAAAGGGCAGACGTTCGGCGGTGGCGCTTATTTTCTTGCGTCCGACCTGAATGTTGACTTGTGGCGTGTGCATGATGTTTTGATACCAGTGCGATTTTTCGCCAAAGCCGGATGCAACGAAATAGGCATCTGGCGTGTGGTGGACAACTTCAAGCACCGCTTGGCGGGGGTTGCCGCTTTTGCGCCCGATATGGGTGAGATGCAGAAAACGCTTACCAAGCATCCAGCCCAAGCCGACGCGATAAAAGAAGATCGGCGCACGCCAGAAAAAGGCTTTCCAACCGCGCGGTGGATTTCGCAGTTCGCTCATGCTTGTAAGCCTTTCATCAAGAGTTCCACTCCGGCACGGATATGTTTTTGCAGGTCAACACTTTCCTTATCGTAAACCCAGAGCAAAATCGTCCCTTCAAAAAGCGCACCGAGGGCAATGGAGACCGCATTAGCATCCGTAGCGTGGAACTCACCTGCGTCAATCCCCTCCTGAATGATGGGGGTAATCATATCGAGATAATAGCGCATATATTTTTTGAAGGCTTGCTGAACGACACTTTGCCGAAAGAGCCGCCCCAAAAATTCATACATGATCGGGATTAATCGCGTCCAGTTTTGCAGGTCTGCGATGATGGCGTCAGTAAAGAGAATGACCTTTTCAGAAGCCGGGCGGTCTGTTGTTGCCAGCGTGCGCAGGTCAGCAAATTCGCGCTCAAAGAGCCGGTCAAGCAGGTGGGTGATGATGGCATCCTTGCTTTTGAAGTAAAGGTAGAGCGTACCTTTGCTAAGATTAGCTTCGCTGGCAATATCGTCCATGCGGGCTTTATCAAAGCCTTGTTCGGCAAAGACCTTGGTCGCTGCCTCGGTAATCTGCTCTATTCGTTCCTCACTTACATCGGGTTTAGGTGACATATAGCTCCTTATAACTGACTGGTCAGTCATTTATAAGGATATGACAAATTCAGATGAATGTCAATAGGCAAAAGCGAAATAATGTGTATACTGATTCAAACAGGATGAAAAGAATTTTATTGGACGCTTGAGAAATCTAAGCAGTATTGCGTTCCTGAAACGTGATGCGTGAAAAAAGATTCACGTTTTAGGCATCACGTTTTACTTGAATGCTTTCGATGTTCTAGAACCTTTCATATTGGAGCTTTTATGATTACCATTCAGCAAGTTGATACAAATGACAAAAAACAGGTCAAACAATTTGTCAAGTTTCCCTATCAGTTGTACAAGGAATGTCCCGAATGGGTGCCGCCCCTGTTCACGGATGCGTATTTGCCGCTTAATCGTAAAAAACATCCTTTTTTTGAACATTCAGTAGGGGATTTTTTCCTTGCCTTTCGTGATGGACGCTTGGTTGGTCGCATTGCTGCGTTAATCAATCAGCCTTTCAATGAATATCACAAAACCCACAAGGCGCAGTTCTACTTCTTCGACTGCGAAGACGATCAGGAAGCCGCTGATGCGCTTTTTAAAGCAGCCAGCGATTGGGCGCATGAAAAAGGCATGGACACCATCATCGGACCTAAAGGTCTCTCCGCCTTCGATGGCTACGGCATGCTCTACGAAGGCTTCGAGCGTCGCCAAATGATGACGATGATGAACTACAACTACGACTACTATCCCGACCTGATTGCCAACGCCGGCTTCACCAAGGAAGTCGATTTTGTCTCCTGCTATTTGCCATCCGATGCTTTCAAGCTCCCAGAACGGGTTGAGCGCATCGCGAAGCGCGTGATCGAGCGTGGCAAGTTGGCGGTCAAGGAGTTCAAGAACAAACGTGAACTCATTTCGTGGGCACAGAAGATCGGGCGCGCCTACAACGATACCTTCATCGACAATTGGGAATACTATCCTTTCACACAGCGTGAAATCGACTTCATTGTTGACAATATTATGATGGTCGCCGACCATCGTCTGCTTAAAGTGATCACGCATGGCGAGCAAGTCGTCGGTTTTCTCTTCGCCTTTCCCGATGTTTCTGATGCACTGCAACGCGCACGCGGGCGCCTTTTCCCCTTTGGTATTTTCGACATTCTGCGCGAGATGAAACGCGCCAAAACCGTTTCCAATAACGGCATGGGCATCTTGCCACAGTTTCAGGGCATCGGCGGCAATGCTTTGCTCTATTACGAAATGTCAAAAACCATCAAAGATTTTGGCTTTGAATTTGTCGAGATGACGCAGGTCGCCGAAACCGCCACTCAAATGCGGCGTGACCTCATCAACCTTGGCGGGATTGAATACAAAGAACATCGTGTGTATCGGAAAGTGATATAGAAAAACAATAGGAAGATTTTGCGAGGAGGACGCTCTTCCGACGAAGCAATCTCCTCTTTCCATGAGACCGCTTCGTCGCAAAAGCATGCTCCTCGCGGATTCATTGTAAAATTTTTTATAGGAAGCTAGGAAGGATTACCATGTCCCATCCATTGGATTTTATTCCCAAGACAGTACAGAAAAAAATCTTTTTCCCGCTACTCGCCCTCACTTTAGGCTTGTTCGGTGTTTTCAATTTATTGGATGCCCCGCTCAGAACCGATGCCGCGCCGAAAGGCATTGTCTCGTTTGAGTTGGCGGGTACACCTGCAAAAGCAGAATCTATCATCCAATCTTGGGATGCGCGCGCCAAATGTTTTTCCGCCTTTGGCTTGGGTCTTGACTATCTCTTCATGCCCGCCTACGCGCTAACTCTCTCGTTGGGCGTATTGATGGCACTCCGTAAACATGACGGTGCTTTTTCGCTGTTGGGTGTCTATTTGGGGTGGGGTGCTTTGCTCGCAGCCCTTTTTGATGCTGTTGAGAATTTTGCGCTTTGGCAATTGCTGAATGGTAGAGCCTTTGCATCTGCTCCGCGCGTGGCGGCAAGTGCAGCAACAATCAAGTTTACGTTGATCTTATTGGGCTTGGCATTTGCATTGATTGGCTGGCTATTGCCCAAAAGAGAACCATAATGTATACCTGAACGTAACTACCTACCTGCACAATTCATGTCACCGCGAGCGTCTTTTTGCGAAGCGGTCTCCTGCACAGTTAGGGGATTGCTTCACCCCGAAAAGTATCGGGGTTCGCAATGACGCAGGTAGTTACGCTTAAACAAAAAAAGTGCCACCTCATTTGAGATGGCACTTTTTGATGTCGCAACAGTCTTAGAGGGCAACTACGTTGCTAGCCTGCGGACCTTTGGCGCCTTGTTCAACAGCGAATTCAACCTGCTGACCTTCTTGAAGGTTGCGGTAGCCGTCGCCCTGAATAGCGCTGTAGTGGACGAATACGTCGGGTCCGTCTTCGCGTTCAATGAAGCCGTAGCCTTTTGTACCATTGAACCATTTGACTGTACCTTGAATACGTTCTGACATGTTGTTTGCCTCCTTATGGCAAAAATAAAAAGTTTCTCATGCCTTTCGTAGTTCCCTCGGATATTCATAAAAAAATGGCTCGAAGTCAAAAAGAGCCTCGAGCCATCACTTACTTTTTTCTTTCCTGCGTGAACTTACACTGGCATCTTACGTCGATGATGATAAAGCGAAAACGGTAAAAAGTCAAGGAAAATGAGCGTTTTTTTGCGCTCTTTAAAAGTGGATTTTTACCGTTCAAATTGCCTTTTAAATCTTCATTTGAATCGTTTCTCCAAAGGGGAGTGTGTTGCCTTGCGTGTGTTTTTTGAGAGGCAGGAGAATGTGGAAGGTGCTGCCGGGACATCTCTCCTCATCATAGCCGGGGCTTTCGACCCAAATCTTGCCGCCGTGTGCTTCCACGATGCCGCGCGAGAGCGCTAAGCCTAAACCAACCCCGCTGCCTTTGAACTTGGTCTTGCCTGATGAGTGTTTATCAAGTTGCTCGCCGGGTTGGTAGAACTTGGTGAAGATTACTTCCTTGAAGCTGGGGTCAATGCCGATGCCGGTATCTTTGACTATGATTTCCAATCCGCCTTCGGGCATATTCTCGCTGCTCAGTGGCAGGGTTTTGCCGCTGATTTGAATTTCCCCTTCGTCGGGAGTGAATTTGACCGCGTTGGTGATAATGTGATCGAAGACTTTGCGTAACGTGTCTGGGTCTGCCTGAATGCCGGGGAGCGGTGGCAAATTCAATGTCAGCGTTTGTTTGCGGTCTTTAATCGCTTTTGCTATGCCGATGCAAACATCTTGCACGAGTTTTCCTATGTCGATTGGTTCAAGTTCCAGTTCGAGTGTGCGAGCGTCGAGTTGAGCGATAGCAAACAGGCTTTCCATAATTTCATGCAAGCGCATGGTGCCCTCGTGAATGCCTTTAAGCATTTTGAGCACATGTTGATTCAAATCCGAGCTTTCAAGTAGCATTTCGGTATAGCCGCGTATCACGGTTAGCGGAGTACGCAATTCGTGTGAGGCAATGCTGATGAAGTCGGACTTGGTGCGGTCGATTTTTTCAAGGTCTTGCTTGGCATGATCCAGATCGCGGTAGGCGTTGCGCACTTTTTGGTTGAGTTGGATGAGATTTTCAACCAGACGGGCATTTTCAAGGGCGACAGCCGTTTGCCCGGCAAGTGCGCTGAGCGTAACCAAATTTTCTTCGGTATAACGATTGCCGGAAATTTTGCCGCCGAGGGCAAAGAGACCGATCCACTCGCGTTTGGCAAAGATCGGGACGTAGACCTCTGCATCTAAACGGCTTAAGCGTTCACGTTCTTCGGGGTACTGGAGTTTGAATTTTGGTAACAGATCAACGTCAAATTGGAGCAGCGGACGCTGTTCTTCGGTTAGCGCCTTGACAATCGGACCATCTTGATGGAGCCAGATATCGCTGATTGGGCGTTCTCCCGCATTGCGTACGGCGCGTAGCCCGTAAAATTGTTCTCCATCGGAGGCGTGTTTTTTATCCACGAGAAAAAGGAAGCCGCGCTGCACATCCATCACTTCCATAATCAAGGTGATGGTGACGTTGGCGAGACGTTCCATTTCAAGAATATTGCTGATGCTACGGCTATATTCGTTGATGGTTTTACTCACATCGAGATGTTCGATGCGCAGTAAGCTGTCAACGCGTTTTTCTGCAAAGCCGAGTAATGTGCGGTAGATGCTGGCAAGGAAGACTGCGATTAGGGTGCCGACAGCCAATACATTATGCTCAACGACGCTAGGAAATAGCTTTTGTGCCGTCAAAAAGCCTGCTAAATAGACCAAACTTGCCAAGAGCGTTGTCGTCAAGTAGATCAAGATACTGCGCATAATCTGCTGTAAGTCGGGCAGATAATGCGTACTGACCACATAACTCAAGATAGCGGTACCAAATACCCGCAAGAGCGTTCCCCAGAGAGGCAGGTTATTGATAAAGAGGGCATCCGCAGCCAGAAGCAAGGTTGTAATTGGTAGCCAGTACGCTAGTCGATTTCGATGTAAAGGTTGATGTGTGTTTCCGTAAGCGCGATAGAATGTGAACGCTATTCCGCTGCCGAAAACCAGCCAGCCGAGCGCGGCAACCGCAAATCCCAGGCGCTCGCGTGGTAGCATCCAAACGCCATTGCTCCAGATGATGTGCGGCAATCCAAAGACGTTTAGTAAAAGCAGTGGAATGCTAGCAGCCCAGAGTACGCCAATAGCCAGCCAAATATAACTATGTTTTTTTTGTAGAAAATTGCGCAATACCAGCAGCAGCCAGAAAGAAAACCCCAAAGCGCTGTACCAGTGGATTTGTTCGAGTACAAATGAGTCAAAATTTAGTAAATGTACTTGCGCGGCAGTATCTATGCTTAAGAGCAAAAGCCCTAAAATAGCATAAATGCTGGTCGAGAAGCTCGCGGCACGCTGGCGAGAATCCTTGCCCAAAGTCGCACGCAGGCTGCCCACATAAATCAAAAGTGCGGCGATGAAAAATAAATAGTGCAGAATGGCAGAATCTGTATTAAACATTATATGAAGTATAACCGAAATCGGTTATGATATAGAGCGTAAACCAACTCCAAGCCAAGGAATCCCTAATGAAATTTGCTTTTCATATTTCTAAAACTGCCCGCGAAAAATATCAATTTGATGAAGAACTCTTTGCGACCGATGGTCGCGTTATTTTTGCTGATTTCAATGCCGCGCGCCGTTTTGCCGAGCAAATGAGCGTTGTGCGTGGCGAAGTTGTGCCTGCCAGTGAGATTAATGCGATGGGCTTATTGGATGAGATGATGCACATTCTCATCCGCCAATATGAGATGGAAAACCCCGGCGTGATGAACCGCGCCCTTGATTGGATTGCTACGAAATATGGCGCGGACGCTCTTGATTTGGGCTTGGTACGCTTTCAAGAGCATTTTCCCCGCCTTGTCGATGGAGAAGCCCCGCGCCCTTCAGGGGAAGGTTTTAGGAAGGGGGATGCGGCGGTCATCATCGAAGAAATGCTCCTGCTCGCCATTGAAAATCAAAACCCCGCGCTTGAAAAATATCGTGAACTTTTTGACGACAGCCCCTTGTTGGATACGGTTTATAGAGATTTGCTCGGCTCCATGGACGTTTTCTTTGGCTATGAACCCGGTTTCAAAGCCGGCAAAGAATCGCTCATTCAAATTTTGCGCGCGCCCATCGAAGCCTCACCCAAATCCCTCAGCGGACAATTGCGTTATGTCGTGGAACGTTGGGGCGTGCTTTTGGGCGAACGCTACATCAACATGATTTTACGCGGCATGGA
>JANTFU010000077.1 GCA_024763295.1 Anaerolineales bacterium | reverse complement strand
AGCCGGTTCCGTTGCCATTGCGCTCGTCATATTGTTCGACGGTGTCATCCAGCCCACCGGTCGCACGGACGATAGGCAGGGTTCCGTATTTTAGCGAGTAGATTTGGTTGAGACCGCAAGGCTCGTAACGGGAGGGCATCAAGAAAAAGTCGGCGCCCGCTTCGATCCAGTGGGCAAGTTGATTATCGTAACCAATATACGAGCCGATTCTGCCCGGATAGCGGACAGGCAGATTGCCGTAGTAGTCTTCCAACCCTTTATCGCCGGAGCCTAAAACCGCAAACTGGACGTGCATGCTGTTGACGATGCCTTCAATAGCACGGGCGAGCAAGTCTAAACCTTTTTGGTCGGCGAAGCGCGAGACAATGCCAATCAGCGGGACATTGGCGTCCACAGCGAGATCCAGCCGACGCTGGAGCGCTTCTTTACAAGCCGCTTTACCGGATAAATCTTCGGGGGTATAGGTCTGCGGAATCAGTTTATCCACCGCAGGGTTCCAATCCGCATAATCGACCCCATTTAGGATGCCAAGATAGCGATCGCCTTTATCGTTGAGATACATCGCCATGCCTTTGCCGAGTTCAGGCGTACGGGTTTCGCGCGCGTAATTGGGACTGACGGTGTTGACCATATCGGCATACCAGATACCGCCCTTGAGATAATTCATGCCGCCGTTGTCTTCAAATTTTTCGGAAGTGAAGTTGGCGGGCTGCAAACCGGTATAGGCGTAATCTTTGGCGGGATATTTGCCCTGATAGCCAATATTGTGAATGGTCAGCACGCTGGCGGCGCTGCCAAGCACGGGATCGTCCCAGTGCCAAATTTTGAGATAAGCAGCAGCGAGCGCGGTCTGCCAGTCGTGGGCGTGGACGATATCGGGTTTGAAGCCTTTGTCTTTGCAAAGTTGCAGCCCGGCGCGCGAGAGAAAGGCAAAGCGGCGCGGGTTGTCAAGATAGTCGTTGAAGTCGCTGTCGTGATAGATGCCGTCGCGAGCAAAGTATTTTTCGGAATCGATAAAATAAACCTTCACCCCATCCGCGTTGGTTGTACTGTAAACAGCGCACCATTCTTCGGTATCGCCCATCCAAACGCCGAGCGGATTAATGTCGCGCTCGAGGTTGAACTTGTTACGGTCGATGCGCCCGTACAGGGGCAAGATAATAATTGGTTCGTGACCGAGTTTTTTTAGATATGCGGGCAACGCGCCTGCCACATCGGCAAGTCCACCGGTTTTGACATAAGGCACCGCTTCAGATGTGATAAAAGCGATTTTCATGGAAGTAGCCATTATTTCTCCGTTTGATAAAAGTTGCCTGATTATATCGTTTTTTTGCGGGTGCTATGGAAAAACCACATCAAAGGTGTGTTTCAGTTTGTGGGTGAAGAAAGTCGTCACACGGAGTGCGTCGCACCTACTCCGACAAAAAGATGCCTATCGAAGAATTTATTACCTTTCTAACGGCAATTGTCCATCGATGCAGGTGCAACGCACTCATTTTTTTGCAAAATTCTTTTGGCGTACCCCGCGACTACAGGCAAAAAGTCAAAACGGAAGCCATTAAAGTCAATTAATCAGATAATTAAAGCCAAAGAATCGCGTTAATTCAACGTTAATTTTCAGTTTCCTCTTGACTTCCAAAACGTTTTGGAATAGAATGCCGATATTCCAAAACGTTTTGGAAAACTTTAGGGACGCGAAAGGACCCCGCATGGTCGTCAAGTTGAAAGACATTGCTGATGCAACAGGAAAGTCAATCACGACCGTTTCGCGCGCCTTAAACGATTATGACGACGTGAGCGAGGAAACCAAAGCGCTTGTCAATAAAATTGCCAAAGAGCTTGGCTACTCCCCTAACACCTGGGCGCAACGCCTACAAAAACAACATACAGACACGCTCGGTCTCATTCTTCCGACTTTTGGTCCTCGTTTTTCCGATCCCTTTTTTAGCGAACTTTTGGCAGGGATCGGTAATCGGGCAGCGCAATTGGGCTACGACATCCTCGTTTCGACCCGCGCGCCGGGCGAAGAGGAAGAGATCGCTTATCGTGCAGCTATTCAGGGCAAACGAGTTGATGGTTTTATTCTTGTGCGCACTCGCCGCCAAGATGAGCGGATAACGCTTTTGCAGGAATCGGATTTTCCCTTTGTCGCCTTTGGACGTGCGGAGGAGAAGTTGGATTTCCCCTTTGTGGATGAAGACGGGACGCACGGGATGAAAGTCTTGGTGCGGCATCTGACTGCGTTGGGGCATAAAAAAATCGGGTGCCTCGCCCCGCCGCCCGAGCTGATGTTTGCACACTATCGTTTACAGGGGTTTAAAGAAAGTTTAACGGAAGCAGGCATACAGGAGAGCGATGCACCAATTCTGGTTGGTGATCTCACCCAGCGCGGCGGCTATGAACAAGCCTGCAAATTGCTCGACTCTGCATCCCCTCCCACAGCAATAGCCGCCTGCAATGATCTAATGGCGTTTGGCGCAATGAGCGCGGCGCAAGAGCGCGGCATGGTGGTCGGCAAAGATATTTCGATTACAGGTTTTGATGATATTCCGATGGCGGAGTATTCACATCCACCGCTGACGACACTCCACCAGCCGATTTATGAAATCGGAGGGAGGGTGTGTGAAATGCTTGTTAAGTTGATTCAAGGAGAAGCGCTTAAAGAACGCTATGTTCTCCTGAAACCGGAACTTCTTGTGCGCCAATCCAGCGGAAGCGTATAGGAATAAGGAGGTAAACCTCGACAATTATATTTTTTTTACAACAAACTTAATCACCCTATTAAAAGGAAAGGAATCGAGAAATGAAAAAGAAACTTAGTATTATTTTTGCTCTGCTCATGGTAGCGAGCATGGTCTTGGCAGCTTGCCAGCCTCAAGTTGTTACCAAAGAGGTCGTCGTTACCCAAGAAGTTCCCGTAGAAGTAACCAAGGAAGTTGAAGTCCCCGCCGAACCGGTTGACAAGACCGTCGTTGAGTTCTGGACGACCGACAACGAAGAAGACCGCATTGTCGTTTACGAAGAACTGGCTGCCGCTTATATGGCTGAACACCCTGAAGTTGACCTGCGCATCGTGCCGATTGAAGAAGCCGGTATCGCCCAGCGTATTGCGACCGCTCAGGCTGCCAACCGTCTCCCCGACATCGTCCGCATGGGCGTTGAGCGTGTTTCCGCTTTTGCTGCGGATGGTATTCTGGATGAAGATGCCGCCGTTGCCGCCATTAGCGCTATTGGAGAAGATGACTTCCGCGCCGGTCCTTTGGCGATGGTTACCGATCCCGCCACCGGCAAATATGCCGCAGTTCCTTTTGATGGCTGGATCCAGGCGATTTGGTATCGTGCAGATTCATTTGAAGCCGCCGGTCTTGATGCGCCCCTTTCTTGGGATGCGATCAATGCCGCTTGCGACACCTTGCCCGGCACCGGCAACTTGCTTTATGGTCTGACACTCGGCACTGACCCCGGTCAGAACTACCCCATTCAGGTTTTTGAACAGGTTGCTATCTCAAACAATGCTTGGCCCTTCGATGCTGACGGCAACGTGACCATGAATACCCCCGAAATGGTCGAAGCACTCAAGTTCTACACTGACTTGCAACGCTGTGCTGTCCCCGGTCCTCAATATTGGCGTGGCGCTCGTGAAGCTTACGAACTTGACCAAGCCGGTATGCTTTTCTACAGCACCTACATCATGGACGACTTGGTTGATGGCTCCGGTCTTGAAGGCGGCGGCAACGTTGAAATCGCTGTTGATAATCTCGCCGCAAACACCGGCTTTGCCTCTGAAATGAAGGGTCCGAATGGCTCCGCTTCTTACGGTCAGTTGGTTACCCTCGGCATTATGAAAGATGCAGACCCCGTTGCGCAGGATGTTGTTGCTTTCTTCATGGATGGCGACAATTACCTCAAGGTTTTGGCACTCGCTCCCTTTGGTAAAGTTCCTGTCCTCGAAAGCGCTGTTGAAGGTTGGGGTGGCTTGAGCGATTACTTCGCCAACTATTCCCCCGAAACCATCGCCCAAATCGGTAACGGTTTTGAAACCATGCAACGCTGGCTCTTCCGCCCCGAATATGATGCCACCCAACGTGCAGTCATCGGCGATATGGAAGGTCGTTTGCTCATCTCGCAAGCCATCAGCAACATCGCGCTTGAAGGCACCATGACCCCCGAAACTGCCGCCGAATGGTTGCAGGAACAGGTTGAAGCGCTCTACGCAGAACGCACTGCCGAGTAATTCATTCGCAAATTTGGGAGGCAGGCAACCCCTGCCTCCCTTTTTCTTTCGCAATTATTAGTTGTTTTTTATTTCAACGGGTGGTTGAGTAGCCCCGAATGCTTTTTACCCTAAAGGGTACACGTCGGGGCGTATCGAAACCACATCATAAATTTACCCTTTTGGCTTCGATACGGCGAAGCGCATTGCCTACTCAGCCAACGAATAACTATAAAAAACGAGGTGGTCAAATGACAGTCTTACGCTCCACCCTTCAGCGCCGTTACAAAAGTATGCAAGCGCAGGAATCCCGTCTTGCGTGGGCACTCATCGCCCCGACAGCGATCATCGTTTTCAGCATCGTCATCTTCCCGGCAATCTTCAGCATTTGGGTCAGTTTCCATGATGTTGGTCTGCACAACCTGAACGATGTTTTCCACGCTCCCTTTGTTGGCTGGGAAAATTACCAAAAAGTCTTCAGCGATTTTGCCTTCAAATTCCAACCCGGACAAAGCTGGGGCGCAGCCGTTACAAGTATCGTCTACTCCTTTGCAGGGACGATTCTCACGCTTGTGGTTGGCTTGATTGCCGCCCTTTTGCTGAATCGACCTTTCAAGGGACGCGGTCTCACCCGTGCAATCTTCCTCTTCCCTTATGTTGCGCCTGTGGTCAGCATCGCCTTCGTTTGGCGCTGGATTCTTGATCCCCGCCCCTCTGGTGTGATGAACAATATCCTGATGAACTTAGGCGTGATTGACCTGCCAATGGCATATCTCTCACAACGCGGCTTGGCATTGATCTTGGTAATCATCTTTGAAGCGTGGCGCTATTTCCCCTTTGCCATGCTGATGATTCTCGCCCGTCTGCAAGCCGTTGACAGCACTCTCTACGAAGCCGCCGAAGTGGACGGCGCCAATACCTGGCAAAAATTCTGGAATATCACCATCCCCGAATTGCGTTATGTGCTTGGGGCGATCTTCCTTTTGCGCCTGATGTGGACTTTCAACAAATTCGACGACATCTTCCTGCTCACAGGCGGCGGATTTGGCACAAAAGTTTTACCCGTCCTAACCTACGAATTTAGCTTCCGCCTCTTTGACTTTGGGCGTGGCGCTGCTACTGCCATGATCCTGCTGGCGATTTTGGTTGTTTTTATCGCCTTTTATATTGGCATTGTCATGCGGAACGCGGAGGAATAATCATGGAAAAGAAAAATTTTATCGGGCATCTCGCAAGCTGGCTGAATTGGCAACGCTTCACCTTCTCGCTAACACTGATTTTCTTCCTCACAGGCATTCTCTTCCCCTTTTACTGGATGGTCAGTTCATCCTTCAAAAGCAAGGCAGAAATCGGCGGACGTGAGCCCGTCTACATTCCCTCCGAATTGCGTTTGGATGCCTACAAAGAACTCTTTGATCCCAACAACGAGAGCTTCCAGAATTTTGGGCAAAATATCCTCAATACCTTCCAAGTCGCCGTCCCGACCACCATCATCGCCGTAATCCTGGCGGTACTCGGCGCTTATGCGATTGCCCGCTTACGCTTCAAAGGCAAAGAAGCCCTGCTCAACAGCATCTTGATGATCTATCTTTTCCCTGGCGTCTTGCTCATTATTCCGCTCTTTGCCATGCTTGCCCAAGTCGCAGATAAATTAGGCTTCAATGTTCAGGACAACCTCGCCGTACTCATCTTCACCTATCTCGCTCAAACCCTGCCTGTTGCCCTCTACATGCTCACCAACTACTTCCGCACCATCCCCGATGAAATCGAGCAAGCCGGTCTCATCGACGGTTGCAGCCGCTTTGAAGTGATTTGGCGCATTACCCTCCCGCTTGCCATCCCTGCGCTGGTTTCGGTTGGCATCTACACTTTCATGATTGCATGGAACGAGTTTCTCTATGCGCTGGTCTTTCTCAACAGCCCTGATATGTTCACGATGCCCATCAAGATCAACACCATTTTCAACGACCCCACCCCACGCCCGCATGTAGTGATGGCAGCCTCAACGATTATGACGATTCCCATCGTCACGCTCTTCCTCGCAATGGAACGCTTCCTCACCGAAGGTCTCACCGCAGGCGGCGTGAAAGGCTAAAAATAAATCGCAATCCTTCATTGATGCGCCGTATCTTACCTCTCGGATACGGCGCATCGTTTATCTAAACACCGCCACATCATTGCGAGACAGTTTTATCGTCGAAGCAATCCCCTTGAAAGTCTTGGAGACTGCCACGTCGCAAAAGCACGCTCCTCGCAGTGACGTGAAAATGAGATTTCTCTCTTTATTATGAAACCCAAAAATATCGGCATTATTCACTATCAGGTCGGACATACAGATGGCGTCTCCCTGGAGATCGAAAAATGGCAGCGCATCTTTGAAGAGATCGGACATCACGTCTCGCTCTGCGCTGGAGACTTGGGTAGCGCCAAAGGGACATTAATCCCGGAGATATACCATCACCGCCAAGACGTGACCCGATTAGCGTACAACACCTTCAAAGAATTGCGTGACTTTGACGAATCGGGCTACCAAGCCGAACTTGAACGCCAAGTTGGGGTTCTGACCGAAAAGCTGCGGGCGTGGATCGTTGCGGAGCAAATCGAGTTGCTCATCGCCCAAAATGTCTGGTGCGTGGGAGCAAGCCCAAGTCTGGCGGTCACCCTCGAGCAAGTCCGTCAGGAATTTGGCATCCCAGCGATTGCCCATCACCACGATTTTTACTGGGAGCGTGGCGACGATAAAACCCTGACTTGTGACGCTGCCAAAGATGTGGCATCCAACTATTTGCCGCCGACCAGCCCCGATATCCAGCATGTCGTCATTAATTCTTTGGCACAGCGTCAACTCGAAGAGCGCAAAGGCGTGACGGCGAGAGTTATCCCCAACATCTTCGATTTTGACGCCCCTGCATGGACAAAGGACAACTTCAACAGCGACTTTCGAGAATCCATCGGGTTAGAAGAAAATGACCTGCTGATTTTGCAAGCCACTCGGATTGTGACCCGCAAAGGCATCGAGTTGGCGATTGATTTAGTGCGAGAAGTGCAGGCGCAACGGGCGCTGCTTGAAGAAAATGGGCTATATAATCGCCCCTTCTCGCCTGAAAATCGGATCGTGCTCGTGCTGGCAGGCTACGCCCGTGACGATGCGACGGGTGAATACGTCCGTAAGCTGAAAGAAAAAGCCGCCGCAGATGGCGTGGAATTGCTCTTCATCGAAGAATGGGTCGCCAATGAGCGTGGCGAGCAGAACGGGCACAAAATCTACTCGCTTTGGGATATCTACGTCTTCGCCGATTTGGTGACGTATCCGAGTTTGTGGGAAGGTTGGGGCAATCAGTTGCTTGAAGCGCTGCGTGCCGAATTGCCCGTCGTGATTTTTAAATACCCCGTTTATCAAGCCGACATCGCTGCAAAAGATTTTAACGTCATCTCGCTCGGCAGCGAAATCAGCGGATACGATGCCGCCGGTTTGGCGCAAGTCCCTGCTGAAATCATGGCGTGGGCAGCCAAAGAATCTATCGCCACCTTGACGGATGCTGCATTACGTCAGAGAATAGTGCGACAAAATCTCGAAATTGCCAAGAAGAATTACTCCTTAGAAACCTTGCGAAAGATTTTGCGAGAAGAAATTGTGAAATTTTAAACCCGGCAGTTCCTGAGCGGAGCGACCGACAGGGAGCGCAGTCGAAGGACGGAGTTCACTGATAGTGCCGCCCTTCGACTGCGTGCTTTACTTCGTAAAGCCCTCCGCTCAGGGACTGGACGATATTTTTATATTCAAATTTATTCCCAAGCCCTCATCTATGACTTCTCTCCAACAAAAACTCCACGACCACCTCGCCTTCCTCTACGGCGAAAAAGACGCTAAAAACCTGACTGAACTTTTACTCAAAAAACTCGCTACTTACAAGGCGCAACACCCCGAACTCGCCACCCCCGCCAGCGAGCGCCGTGTTAGTGAAAAAGATGCCATCCTCATCACCTACGGCGACATGGTCAAAAAAGAAGGCGAAGCCCCGCTCCAAACGTTAACCGGCTTCCTGCAAAAATACTTCGGGGATGTGATTAGCTCCGTCCACATCCTCCCCTTTTACCCCTATTCATCGGATGATGGATTCTCGGTCATAGACTACCGCCAAGTTAATCCCGCTCTTGGTGTTTGGGGCGATGTCGCCGAACTCGGCAAACACTTCCGCCTGATGTTTGATGCTGTTGTCAACCATATTTCCGCCGATAGTGCAGAATTTCAGGGTTTTCTCAAAGGCAAAAAAGAATACGACGATTTCTTCATCAGCGTTGACCCCAAAGCCGACACGTCTAAAGTCTTTCGCCCTCGTTCGTCCCCTCTCCTGACTCCCTTTCAAACCAGCAAAGGCAAAAAATATATCTGGACGACTTTCAGCGCCGACCAAATCGACCTGAACTACGCCAATCCAGCCGTTCTTTTTGAAGTTATCGACATTTTGCTTTTCTATGTAGCGCACGGTGCAGAATTCATCCGTCTCGACGCCGTGACCTACCTCTGGAAAGACATCGAAACCTCCTCTGCCAACCTGCCCGAAACGCACCGCATCATTCAACTCGTGCGCACCATACTCGACGAAGTTGCGCCCAATGTCGCCCTCATCACCGAGACCAATGTCCCGCACAAGGATAATATCGCCTACTTTGGCGATGGCTTCAACGAAGCCCAAATGGTCTACAACTTTGCCCTCGCCCCGCTCGTTTTACACAGCTTCTACAGCGGCAACGCTCAAAAACTAACCGAATGGGCACAAAGCCTACAACTTCCCTCCGAGCGGGCGACCTTCTTCAACTTTCTCGCCAGCCATGACGGCATCGGCGTGACCCCCGTCCGTGATATTCTCACGCCTGAAGAAATCGCTGCCGCCGCCGAGCGTGTTCAGCAACTCGGCGGCAGAGTTGGCTACAAAGCCAACGGCGACGGCACGCAAAGCGCCTACGAACTTAACATCAACTATCTCAGCGCCCTCGGGGATCCCGCCCAGCCCAACGAACCCACCGCCACCATCGCCAAGCGTTTTCTCGCCGCCCAAGCCATCATGCTCGCCCTGCGTGGCGTGCCGGGCATCTACTTCCACAGTCTGGTTGGCTCAGAAAATT
>JANTFU010000076.1 GCA_024763295.1 Anaerolineales bacterium | reverse complement strand
CAGTAGAAACTACTTGCGCTGCTCCAAAGTGCGGGAGAGGATATCATCCTGCTCTTTGTTGCTTTCTTTCTTTTCTTTCTTGTTGCTTTTCTTGTTTGCGTCAGCACGTTCAAGCGCTGCTTGCCACGCTAATTCCATAGCGGTATGTTCAGGTGCTTTCGGTTCTTCACCTTCGATTTCCGCCATCATGTCGGCAACAGATTTCTGTTTCCTTCTGCCACCACCACGACCACGGCGGGGTTTGCTCAGATCTTCTTCAGGTTCGGGCAGGGTTGCCTTCATGCTCAAGCGGATCTGTTTTTTGCGGCGATTGACTTCAAGGATCATCACATCAACTTCATCGCCGACTTTCACAACTTGCGAAGGATCTTTCACATAGCCGTGTGCTACTTCGCTTACATGCACCAAACCGGGGCGTTCAGCACCGATCTCTACAAAAGCGCCGTAGCTTTCCAAACGAACCACCTGACCCTTAACGACCATTTCCGGTTTCATTTCGCGCCATTCAAGCCCTAAAGGCTCAATCATGGTCAACTCAACGCGGTCTTTCTTTACACGGCGTACCCACACTTCAACTTCCTGTCCAACTTCGACAGCGTCTTCCACACGGGTCAGATGCTCTTTTTGCAACTGCGAGATATGAATTACACCAGGGAGGTCCATGCCAAGGTCAACAATCGCGCCACCGATCGTCACTTTGGCGATCTTTCCTTTCAATTTTGTTTTTGGTTCCAACGCATTGGCTTGCGTCACTTCATTTTCAGCCATAGCCTACTCCTTAACTCTACGATTTTACCGACCCGTGATTATACACGCGAGGGGAGGGTGCGTCAACGCAAAAACGGGACTAATTTACAGAAAAGAGGTGCAATTTTTCTTCAGAAATCTGTTTGGGGGAATAAAAAGTCGCGTCGCGTGTGGATTTCGGTTGGATACCGCTAGGCTATGTTCGGGGCGAAGAGAAAATTAGGTGCGTTAAGCCATACCCGAAGACGATGCTCGGGATTATACTGGGGCGTACACTAACAAAATGCGAGGTGGTATGAAAACAGACATCTTAATTATCGGCGGCGGGATTATTGGCGTCTCTACCGCCTATGTTTTAGCCAAAGCAGGCGCAGATGTGACCTTGGTTGAAAAAGGTGAGATTTCATCAGGTGCTTCCTATGGCAACGCGGGTTATATTGTTCCTTGTCACTCGAATCCCATCCCGGCAGCGGGCGTACTCACGCAGGGACTGAAATGGCTGCTTGATCCTGAAAGCCCTTTCTACATTCGACCAACATTCTCGCCAGACTTGTTGCGCTGGCTGTGGCAGTTCCAGAAATACTGCAATGCCAAAGCCTACTGGCGTGCCATTCCACTTATTCATGACATGCAGCGCGAGAGCCTTTCTCTTTTCCGCGAGTGGATTGCTGCCGAAAAAATCGAATCCTATTTCCGCGAGAATGGTGGACTAACCATTTACAAAGACGCACGCGCCTTTGATGCCGTCTGCAAAGAAGTTGAAGAATTGCGGGCATACGGCATCCACTTTGACATCCTTGATACCAAAGCGCTGCAAGCGCTAGAGCCGCTCATTCGAGACGAAGTGATCGGCGGCATTGGTTGCGAGACGGATGCTTACATTGACCCCGCGCTTTTTGTGCGCGCTTTGGCAGAAAAAGCGGTGCAACATGGCGCGCATATTTTGACGAAAACAGCAGTGCTTGGCTTCGAGAAAAATGGAAATGAAATTAAGAGCATCAAAACCACGCAGGGCAAGCTCGACGTCAATCAGGTTTTGCTCGCTGCCGGTGCTTGGTCAACAAAGCTGGCAAAAGAACTCGGTATTGATCTGCTCATGCAGCCAGCCAAAGGCTACAGCATCACGCTCACGAACCCGTCCGCGTTGCCAAGCCGTTACCTATTCTTGGGCAAATCCAAGGTTGCAGTGACCCCAATGGGAGAAAAATTGCGTTATGCAGGGACATTGGAGTTGGACGGATATGATCTATCCATCAATAAGCGTCGCTTGGGCGCGCTCCGTAAAGCAGGCGATACCTATTTGCATAAAATTGACGGAGAAGAAAATCCTGAAATTTGGGCGGGCTTACGCCCCGTTTCCCCCGATGGATTGCCCTATATAGGACGCTCCGCGCGTGTGAGTAACTTGGTCATTGCCACCGGACACGCGATGCTCGGCATTGCGATGGGACCGTTTACCGCCCAACTCGCTGCCGAAATCTTACTCCAGCAAATGCCGAGCTTTAATCTCTCTCCCTTCAAGCCGGAGCGTTTTTGCTAGAAAACGGAACAAAAAACGGGCGACTGCAACAGTCGCCCGTTTGCTTTCAACTTTCAATTTGCTACTTTTACACCTTACTCAAAGTTACAAAGACCATCGGCTTGCGCTTGGTCTCGTTATAAAGCAACGAACGCACGGCATTCATGATCGTTTTTTGGTCGTCCATGCCGCCGTCGATAATATCGTTGACTTTCTTCTCTACCATCGGAATCAAACGTTCGGCTTCTTCGGGGGAAGCAAAACCGCGCGTAATGATTTCGGGGTTGTGCATCAACCGCCCTGTGAATTTGTCAATATTCAAGTCGATCAGGAAAATCCCGCTGCGTGACAAACGTTCGCGGTCTCGCACGACGGAATAATCCACATCGCCGATGCTGGTTCCGTCTACGAAGACGTAGCCACCGGGGATGCGTTCTGCCAGTGAGAGCTTACCATCCTTCAATTCCACGACTTGCCCATTTTCCACAACCTGAATATTCTCTTTGTCAATGCCCATTTCTTCCGCCAGTAGGGCGTGACGTTTGAGCATGTGCAGTTCGCCGTGCATTGGGACAAAATGTTTCGGGCGTACTAAATTCAGCAGAAGTTTCATTTCTTCCTGACTGGCATGACCCGAAACGTGAATCGGCATCAATGAATCGTAGATTACATTTGCGCCGCGGCGGAAGAGATTATTGATTGCTTTGTTGACAGATTCTTCATTCCCCGGAATGGGATGTGACGAGAGCACGACCGTGTCATCCGGTTTGATCCCGAAATGGCGGTTGGTGCCGGTTGCCAAACGACCGATAATCGACGAAGGCTCGCCCTGTGAACCCGTGCCCATCAGGACAACATCTTTCGCCGGCATCCCTAACGCTTGCTCAAGGCTAACCAACGTGTTTTCAGGCACGTCTAAATAGCCTAATTTGCGTGCCATCTTGGAGTTATCGACCATGGACATGCCCACAAAGGCAAGTTTGCGACCGTGTTTCACTGCAGCATCGGCAACTTGCTGCATCCGCGAAATTTGCGATGCGAAAGACGCAATGATAATGCGTCCCGGGGCTTCCTCAAAAACCTTGTCCAATGCGGGACCAATCACCATCTCGGACGGTGTCCAGCCCGGGCGGTTGGCATTGGTGGAATCTGCCAAAAGCACGTCCACGCCGCGTTGCGAGAACTCTGCTAGCTTCGCATAATCGGTGGGCCAATTATCTACCGGAGTATGGTCGAATTTATAATCGCTCATGTGGACAATCAATCCGCCCGGCGAGGTAATTCCTAGCCCGATACTATCAGGGATTGAGTGGCAAACGTGGAAAAGTTCCACGTCGAAGGGACCAATTTTCAGCTTGTCACCGGCTTGGACGGTGTGTAAATCCGCCTTGCCCGACATCCGGTTCCGCGCCAATTTAACGTCCACCAAGCCCATCGTCAGGGGCGTTCCGTAGACGGGCGCGGGAATCTGCTCGATTATATGGTGAATCGCACCAATGTGGTCTTCGTGTCCGTGCGTAATCACAATCCCGCGCACCAAATCGCGCTTTTCGATCAAATATTCAAAATCGGGGATGATGTAGTCGACTCCCAGCATGTCATTTTCGGGGAACATAATGCCAACATCAACGATCAAGATATTATCGCCGTATTCGTATGCCATCATATTTTTGCCCACCTCGCCTAAGCCGCCGATGGGTACAATTCTTAATTTTTTACTCATTTTTCCTCTTTAAATTATAAAATTTCCGCCTTATGCGGTTAATGTCGATATATAGAAAAGAACCCACGGGAGATGTTCGACCGAGGGCTTCTTACAAAATCAGTTGTGCTTGCAAAAAACTGCCTTTTGGCAGGATAAGTCATTTCCATAACGAACGTTGGCAGTATAGCAGGGAGAGAGGAGCTTGTCAAAGGGACTTTTGGATGAAGCGCCGCATCGCCCCCGACCTTTATTTGCTACCGTTTATAAATTGGGTGCCGCCATCACGAAATTATTGCATCGCCCTCGGAAAGAGGCGCTACGGAAAGGTTTGCTCCAACCATGTCAATGGGTTGACCTGCACGCCATCCACCCACATTTCCCAATGTAGATGGGGACCGGTTACATGCCCCGTTGCACCAATTTCTCCTATGGTCTGCCCCGCCTCGACTTGCTCATCAACCGAGACATAGATTTGGTTTTGGTGTGCGTAGAGGGTGTAAACTCCCCATCCATTATCTACAATGGTGGTGTTTCCGCGCACGGGGAGTTCGCCGGTAAAGACCACTTTTCCAGTAGCGGCAGCATATATATCTAAGGGATGCTCTTGTGAACAGACGCCGTAATCAATTCCGCCGTGGTAGTAATTGTAATCGCTGCCATTGAATGAATAAGAACGAGGAGTCCCGAACCATTCCTTGATACAGTAAGGTTGTCCAACGGGAAGTAAAAACTGATTTTGCCAGTATCTGGTTGGGGTAATATTTGCGGTAATTGAGGCGACTTGTTCGTCTTCTTCTCGAAAAATTTCCGGATCTACAGAAGGCACATATTGCAGATATGGGTTGTCTACGCCAAATTGAATGAGTACCCTTTGCTCATAAGATTCAATCCTGCCGTCGGGGTAAGTGGCTTCCAATTTAAGCGGGTATGCCCCCGGCTCAGTGGTTACCTGAATACCCTGTAGCGCGGCGAAGTTGTTTTCCGCGTCGTAGGGAAAGAAATGCAGCGGATATTCTTTGTCCAATGTCAGGCTTCCTGATAAGGTTACAGCATCGTTGACGGTCACGTTAATCTCTGCTGTGCCTCCCTGAACGAGCGGTAGATTCGCTATGGTTGCTGACGCGAAGACAGGCGGTAAACCATTGGCGTTGCTTTCTGCGGCTTCATCGCCAGCGGGGATGTAAAGAATTTCGCCGGGCAGCGCCGTGGATGTGTTTTCAAGTTGATTTAGTGCGGTGAGCGACCAAATATCGCTGTTTTGGCGCACGGCTTCTTCAAGCAGGGTGCCGCCGCTGGTGAGCGAGATGCCCGTCATCGGTGCGGCTTCTGTATCGACAGGCACAATCAGGCTGACGCCGGCATAGAGTTCGGTCGGGCTAACCAGACGATTAAGACGGCGCAATATCTCGCGTGGGGCTTGCGTGCGGCGCATTAAACTGCGCAGATTGTCCCCATAGGGCACGGTTTCGGTGCGGAGTACGCCCGTCACGCCTGCCAAGCCGGGAATGACGATTTCCTGTCCAACGAAGAGATTGCCATCTTCCATATCGTTTGCGAGCATCAATTCGTCCAGATCGACGTTGAAGCGCGAGGCAATATCCCAAAGCGTATCACCGCTTTGGACGATATAGATCGGTCCGTCCGGTCCTTGTGCGGACGCGGGGTGGGGGAGCAGTAAAAATGAAAAGGTCAGGATGACCACAAAGATGCGTTTATACATGCTGTAATTCAACCTTATCCCCGATTTCAAAATCATTCAAACGGTCGGGGTGAGCTTCCAAAACATATTGCGCGGCTTCTCTCGGCGCGTAGGCGAGTTTCCAGCGTTTTGCCAGCGTTTTATCGACAACCTGCATGGATGAATTGATCCAGATGACAGCAATATCAAATTTCATAAAGAGCATGTGAATCGAAGTGTCCACGCGAGAATCACGCTTATAGACGAAGAGCAAGCCCTCGGCAGGAGCGATCCGCGCGCGCAGCATTAATCCGCGCAGTTTACAGAAAAATCCCTGACAATATTTAATTTTTAGCCGTGTTTTGTTGGGGGTATCCAAATTTTGGATGTGAATATAGCGAGCCATAGGCATAAAAAAACAGGGCGACATTTGCCGCCCGGGTTGGTCGGAAAAAACTATCCCAAAACCTTTTGGACGCTTGCAAGCAATTCGTCCGGCGTAAAGGGCTTTGCAATATAATCGTCCACTTTGGCGATGTGTAAACCGAGGACTTTATCGATGTTTTGGGCTTTGGCGGTTACGACAATCACGGGAATGTCTTTAGTTTTATCGTTTGCTTTGATTTGCTGGTATACTTCCCAACCGTCCAAATCCGGCATCATAATATCAAGCAAGACCAAGTCAGGCATAACCTCCGGGATCATGCGTGCGCCTTCAACGCCGCCATTGGCGCCGATGACTTCAAAGCCATGCCGCGAAAGGATGAGACGAATCAACTCGATCATATCGGGTTCGTCTTCAATACATAAAATATGCTTAATTTCGTTTGACATAATAAAAAAATCCTATGCTTCCACTGAAAAAACTCGGTTTTTAGCGCGCATCCCCTCCACTTTCGGAGAGCGTCGACCTTTTTGCAGTAGAGTCATCCTATATAAATGAAACTAAACTAGTTTACCATAGAAGCGAGTAAGAAAAAATGAAACTAATTACCTGGAATGTGAACGGATTGCGCGCCGCGCTTAAAAAAGGCGTCAAAGAATGGATTCTAAATGAAGCCAAACCGGATGTGATGTGTTTGCAGGAAACGCGCGTATTGCCCGACGAGCAACTCACAGCCAAAGAGCGGGAAGTCCCCGGTTACGAAACGATCTGGAATCCTGCACAGAAAAAAGGCTACAGTGGCGTTTCCACTTGGCTGCGCGAAGCGCCCCTGGATTTTAGCTTGGGATTAGGCGAAGAACGATTCGATGTCGAGGGGCGGGTAATCCGCACCCAGCACCCCGATTTTTATCTCTACAATATCTATTTTCCGAATGGACAACGTGGACAAGAGCGCGTAGGTTACAAGCTCGCATTTTATGATTTGCTGCTTGAAACCTGTGATGAACTCCACGCGGCTGGCAAATCGGTCATTATTACAGGCGACTTTAACACTGCACATCAGCGCATTGACTTGAAGAATGACAAAAGCAACGAAAAAAACTCTGGCTTCTTACCCGAAGAACGTGCTATGATCGACAAATATCTCGAACACGGTTTTGTTGACCCTTTCCGTGTACTTTACCCAGATAGAGAGCAGTATTCGTGGTGGTCGTTCCGTGGCAACGCGCGTGCCAATAACGTTGGCTGGCGCATTGACTATTTTCTCATCTCCGAAAATCTGATGCCGCGTGTGCAGGATGTCATCATCCACGACCAAGTGACCGGCTCCGATCATTGTCCCGTTGAACTGCTGATTGATTGATTGATGTTGTGAATATGCCGCGACGGGTACGCCTTTGTGATGAAGCGGTCTCGTTCTTGGCGTGAGATTGCTTTGGCGGTGATGTTGCCTTGCAAAATCAGTGAATAAAAAACACCGTTTCTGCCTGAAACAAAGTCTAAGAGTATTGTATGAAATCTTTCATACAAGCGGCTATTCAGGTAGAAGTTGGTATAATTTCTCCGAAATAGGAGGATTCTGTGGAATCGAAACGTAACCAATCATATATCGTATACACCCTGCTTTTCATCGCAATTATCGCGATGGTATTTATGAATGTTCGGCAGGATGCAGCGGCAAACGAACCGTTAACCATTAGCGAAGTTGCCCGCGCAGTAGAAGCCGGTACTGTTGACCGTATTGTTGTTGAAAATGATGATAATTTATTGGTCATCTCCGGAAGCGGCGAAGATGCTATTGAGCAAGCCTCGCGTAAAGAAGCAAATTCTACGCTTGTTGAGCAATTGCTTGATTTAGGTGTTCCTGCTGAAGCCTTATCTGCGGATAATCTGAAGATTGAAGCCCGTCCGCCAAGTGCATGGTCTGGTTTCCTTGCCAGCGCGCTGTACATCTTACCGGTAATTTTTATGGCGGGCATTCTGTTTTTCATCTTCCGTCAGGCGCAAGGCAGTAATAACCAAGCCATGTCTTTCGGAAAATCGCGCGCACGCATGTTTACGGGCGAAAATCCGACTGTCACCTTTGAAGACGTCGCTGGGGCAGATGAAGCCAAGGAGGAACTCGCCGAAATTGTCGAATTCCTGAAAGAGCCGGATAAATTCATCCAGCTTGGTGCGCGCATCCCTAAGGGCGTTCTCTTAGTTGGCGCGCCGGGTACAGGGAAAACATTGATGGCAAAAGCCGTCTCCGGTGAAGCGGGCGTGCCGTTCTTCTCCATTTCTGGTTCTGAATTTGTCGAAATGTTTGTGGGCGTTGGTGCCAGCCGTGTCCGTGACCTTTTCGATCAAGCAAAACGCCATGCCCCTTGCCTGATTTTTGTCGATGAAATTGATGCTGTTGGACGTCAGCGTGGCGCTGGTTTGGGCGGCTCACACGATGAGCGCGAGCAGACCCTCAATCAGATGCTCGTGGAAATGGACGGTTTTGACACCAATACCAATATCATTATGATCGCCGCGACCAATCGCCCCGATATTCTTGATCCCGCTCTCTTGCGCCCCGGTCGCTTTGACCGTCGTGTGATGATGGATCGTCCTGACATGAAGGGACGCGAAGCGATTTTGAATGTTCATGCGAAGGGCAAACCCCTCGATCCCGATGTCGATCTGGGCTCGATTGCTCGCGGGACGCCTGGTTTTGTCGGTGCCGATCTCGAGAACTTGATCAACGAAGGCGCAATTTTAGCTGCCCGTCAGAATAAGAAGTCTATTGCGCAGGAAGATTTGAATGAAGCCATCGAGCGCGTGATTATGGGACCCGAACGCAAGTCTCGCCTGATCTCGGAAGAAGAAAAGCGCATCATTGCGTACCATGAAGCGGGTCACGCGGTGGTTGGCAATGCCATCCCCGAAGCGGATCCCGTTCAAAAGGTGACCATTGTTGGGCGTGGACAAGCCGGTGGCGTGACTTGGTTCCGCCCAGAAGAAGACCGTATGCTTATGTCGCGCAAGAAATTTATGGCGACCTTGGCGTATGCCCTCGGTGGACGCTTGGCAGAAGAAGCGGTCTTTGACGACATTACCTCCGGTGCCTCGAATGATCTTGAACAAGTGACGCGTATGGCGCGTCAAATGGTAACGCGCCTCGGTATGAGTGACGAACTCGGCTTGATGACCTATGGACAAAAAGAAGAGTTGGTCTTCCTCGGGCGCGAAATTTCTGAACAACGTGATTATTCAGATGCCATTGCTGAAAAGATAGATGCTGAAGTTCGCCGCATTGTGGATGAAGCCTATCAGACGGCTAAAGGCATCTTGAACAAATACCGCAAAGAACTT
>JANTFU010000075.1 GCA_024763295.1 Anaerolineales bacterium | reverse complement strand
ATCTCAAAGCAATTTGATCTTGAAAATCAGCCTCGGTGCGGGCTGGAAGCCCTGCCTCATGGCATGAAAGTCCCTTCGGGACTGAAATCTTTAGCCCTAAAAGGGCTTCCATGCCATGAGTAGGCGGCTTTAGCCCCGCCAGAAGCCCATTGTTATGAAAAAATCATATCCGACAGAATCAATCCAATTCATATTGAGAATTGCTGTTGTGCTCCCCTATCTTTCCCAAAAGAATATTCATTTATCCATGCTTTTTAAGTCAAACGAGGGGTATTTCGCTTATGAATTAAGTTATAATAAGTATCGCAAGTTGTCTGACAAATTCTAAGAACCAATCTAATCTCAAACCAAGATGGAGGCTCCAGTGTATAAAAAACTATTCATCCCCGGTCCTACGCATGTCGTGGACGAAGTGCTTGAAGCAATGGCAATGCCAATGATCGGTCACCGCGATCCGCTTTACGCCGAAATGCACGGGCAGGTTGTTGAAAAGCTCAAAAAATTGCTCTACACCGATGGGCGCATTTACCTTTCCACTTCTTCTTCCACCGGTATGATGGAAGGCGCGATCCGTAACTGCGTACAGACCAAAGCGTTGATGACTGACTGCGGCGCATTTTCCAAGCGTTGGGCGCAGATTGCCACCGCAAACGGCAAAGAAACCGAAGTGATCAAAGTGGAAGCCGGCGAAGCCATCACCCCCGAAATGGTGGATGAGTATCTCTCGCATGGTGGGTTTGATACCGTTTGTATAACGATGAACGAAACTTCAACGGGCGTCACCAACCCCGTTAAAGAAATTTCGGCGCTGGTCAAAGAAAAGTACCCCGATGTTTTGGTTTTGGTCGATGCCGTTAGCATCATGTCCGGCGCAGAAATCCGCGTGGACGATTGGAATCTGGACGTTGTGCTGGCTGGCACCCAAAAAGCCTTCGCCCTGCCGCCTGGATTGTGTGTCGTCACCGTCAGCGATGCCGCTTACGCTCGCTCTGAAACCACCGAAAATAAAGGCTACTACTTCGATTTTGTTGCTCTCGAAGGCAAAGCCGTCAAAAACCAAACGCCTGCGACGCCTGTGATTAGTATTATCAATGCCCTCAATGTGCAAATGGATCGTATCCTTGCAGAAGGCGTTGAAAATCGCTTTGCCCGCCACGCAGAAATGGCAAAGCACGTTCAGGACTGGGCGCGCAAATATTTCGAACTCTACGCTGCTGACGAAAAATACCTCTCGCCGACCGTCACCAATATCCGCAACACGCGCGGCATCAGTGTCGCTGACCTGAACAAAGAACTCGCCAAACGCGGCGCGATGATTTCCAACGGCTACGGCAGCCTGAAAGAAAAAGCCTTCCGCATTGCCCACATGGGCGACTTGCAGTTGGAAGATTTGCAGTGGCTGACAGCCCAAATTGAAGATATTTTAGGATTGGAATAAGAGTTAGTTTCTGAGCGGACGCTGAGTAGCCCTGAACTGCCCCCTGAGCTTGTCGAAGGGGAAGTGAAGGGCGTATCGAAGCGGTAGTCGAAGGACGGCGGCACTAAAAACATCGCTCTTCGTCTGCGGGTTTCGATATGCGCCGAAAAGCATTGGCGCTACTCAACTCTCCGCTCAGAGACTGGAATAAGGAAAAATATAATGAAAGTATTAATTTGTGACTCAACCGCCCAATCTGCTCTCGACACCATCGCAGAAGCCGGGCACGAAGTCGTTAACCGCCCTGACATCACCGCTGATGAGTTGATGGAAGTCGCTGCCGAATACGATGTCTTTGTCGTGCGCAGCCGCACCAAAGTGCGCGAAGCGTTGATTGATGCCGCCACCAATTTGAAAGCCATCGTGCGCGGTGGGGTTGGTTTGGATAATATCGACGTCGAATACGCCCGCTCGAAGGGCGTACAGGTACTCAATACGCCGACCGCATCCACCGATGCCGTCGCTGAACTGACCATCGGCTATATCTTCTCGCTGGCGCGTTCCATTCCGCAGATGACCGCTTCCATGCAGGCGGGTGAATGGGCGAAGAAATCCTTCTTGGGTAGCGAAGTTGGCGGTAAGGTTTTGGGACTGGTAGGTGCTGGGAACATCGGTCAAGCCACAGGTCGCCGAGCGCGTGCGCTGGGCATGTCTGTCGTCGCCTACGATCCTTTTGTCAAATCCGCTGAAGGGATCGAGATGATGTCCCTCGAAGAGGTCGTCGCCAAAGCCGACTACATCAGTCTGCATGTCCCGCATACCGATGCCACGCATAACATCATCGGCGCGGAGCAGCTTGCCAACGCCAAAGATGGCGTTTACATCATCAACTGCGGACGTGGTGGCACGCTCGACGAAGATGCGCTCTACGACGCCATTCAGAGTGGCAAAGTGGCGGGCGCAGCCCTCGATGTTTACGCCGAAGAACCGAGCAAGGGACACAAGCTCTACACCTTGCCACAAGTGATTGGCTCACCGCATGTTGGTGCTGGCACGAAAGAAGCCAAAGCCCGCGTGGGTGCAGAAACCGCCCAGCAGGTTATTAAAGCGCTGGCAGAATAATTTTTAACACGAAGGACACAAAGATTCACGAAGTTGATGATTCTTTTGGCGTTCTTGTGGGTTTCCCCCTTCCTAATCTTCCCCCTCGAGGGAAGGGACTGATTCTCCCCCCTTCGGGGGGAGATGTCCGAAGGACAGAGGGGGGATTGCCCCACAAAATATTAAAAAACTAAAAAGCTTAAAGAATCTTTGTACGCTTTGTGCTTGAAAAGGAGAGAAAATGGCAAACTTAAAACCTTTCAGCGGTATCCGCTATAACCCCGAAAAAGTCGGCGACATCGCCACCGTCATCAGCCAGCCCTACGACCGCGTGCGTCATGGCTTGCAGGATAAATACTACGATCTGAACGAATACAACGTAGTGCGCATGATCAAAGGGAAAGAAAAAGAAGGCGATCACGTCAACGAAAATGTGTATACGCGCGCGCGCAACTTCTTAAGCAAATGGCTTGCTGAGGGTGTCTTGAAATACGAAGAAAAACCCGCTCTCTATGTTTACCATCAGCAATTTGAACTCAATGGCGAAACCATTGTCCGTAAAGCCGTCATCGGCGCGCTCGAACTCGCCCGCTTTGAAGAAGGTATTGTTCTGCCGCATGAAAAAACCCACGACGGTCCCAAAATGGATCGTCTCAATCTGACCCGCGCTACGCAAGCCTACTACGGCAATATCTTCATTCTTTATCCGGACGCTCAAAACAAAGTGGATGCCATTCTTGATGCTGCCATTGCCGACCGTCAGCCTGATGTCGACGTGCGCGAACTCTTCGAGAAAGACGTTCGCCAAATGCTCTGGGTCGTCACCGACGAAGACGTACTTGCCGCTGTCCACGCTGAATTTGCGCCAAAAACCGGTCTGATTATCGCCGATGGGCACCACCGTTACGAAACTGCCATTGCCTACCGTGACGAACAGCGCAAAAAATTCCCCAACGCCCCCGCAGATGCCGCCTTCAATTATTTGATGGTTGCGCTTGTCAGCATGTCCAATCCCGGGCTTACCATTTTGCCGACACATCGTTTGATTTTTGATTACAAAGATATGACGGTTGAGCAAGTCCTCGAAAAAGCCGCCGAATATTTTGAAATTACCAAAGTGGATGACCGCGCCGCGCTGGAAGCCCGCATGGATAGCAAGATTGGCGCGATGGGCAGTTTTGGCATGGTGACAAAGAGCGGCGTTTACGCGCTTGACCTGAAATCTGCTGCCGTTATGGAAGAGCTTGCCCCGTCCCATAAAAAATCCTGGCAAACGCTCGACGCCAGCATCTTACACAAACTCATTCTTGAGCACATCATGGGCATCAGCGAAGCGACCATCGACGCCAAAGAAGGCATCGAATACCTGCGCGAACCCGATCTCGGCTACGAACGTGCTGCCGAAGATGAGAGCGCCTTCCTCTTCATCGTCAACGCCACTCGCATGGAACAGATTAAAGCCTGCACCGTCGATGACGAAAAAATGCCCCAAAAATCAACCGATTTCTATCCCAAGATTGTGACCGGTTTGGCAATTCTGGACGTTAGTCCCGACACAACGATTTAGCAAAAAAAACTGACCATTTAGTGCCGAGTATTTTCAAAATACTCGGCACTTTGCTTTAACGGGAACTTTTCTGCGTTTTGTATCGTTATATGTGTAGCAAAGCGAGGTGATGGTAAATTTTGACTGATTTTATCAATTCTACCCCTTGGCTCTAGTCGCCGTCCTCGGCGGCGTTTTGTGAGAGCAACCTGTGCCGGGGACGGCGCAGGGAGCCATTTGTCATAAATCTTTTATCAGGCAATTTTGACCACTCCCGAAAGCGAAAGGAATCCTAAATGAACGCAAAAATCAAAAAACTACTACTTGCCCTTTCCCTGCTTACCATGCTCGTCTCCGCTTGCGGCGCACAAAATGCCACGCTCGATGGCACGACATGGACATTGGTTGAATTTGACGGGAAAACGCCACTTGTTGGGCATCAGCCAACCATCTCTTACCAAGATGGGCGTGTGAGCGGTAATTCATCCTGCAATACTTACGGAGGAGAATATACGCTCAAAGGCGATCAAATCGAGTTTGGGATGCTGATGTCCACGGCGATGGCATGTGCAGAAACCGCCGCCATGACACAGGAGCAGGAATATCTTGCTTTTCTCAGCTCCGTTGACCATTTTGAGCGGAGGGGCGATACGTTATTGCTCTTCAACGCCGCTGGAGACGCGCTGGTCTTTGCTGCCGAGAATTAAATGAAAAAGCCGCTCAAACGAGCGGCTTTTTGAGTGATGCCCCTACGGGGACTCGAACCCCGGTTTGAGCCTTGAGAGGGCTCCGTCCTGGGCCACTAGACGATAGGGGCGACTAGCGGAGCGATTTTATCAGGGGATGCCAGTACCGTCAACTGAAAAACGATTCTTTGGGCGCGGTTTGATTTCTTTGTATGCTTGCCAAAATGCCCATAGACTTAAACTGCTGCCAATTCCCCAGCCGAGCAAAACGATAACCGGCAGGAATGCGTTCAAAAGCGCTCTCGCACTCACCAAGACAGCGATGAATACCAACCCGATGAATAGCCAATATTTTCTTGCAGGGACTTTTTCTTTCTCTGTTTTTATGGGGTGCGTGTAAGATTTTTTTAGGGCAAGACGGAAAAGCCAGATTACGAGAAGATAAAAAGCGAGAATGATGCTTTGCCCGACTATACCGGGCAGGCGTTCTGGGAACATGTTAAAGCCAAGGAAAATGTATAAGGCTGCCAGCCAGAGCGCAAGAAAGCGGAATTCTTTGCCGTTGGGCAAAAGCTCGGACAGGCTGTAGCGGGCATTTTTTGTGGTTTTCTGCCAGATGACTGTCAATAGGACGAGCATTCCAATACTACTGAAGCCGGAAAGAAATGATTTGAAGACTGAAGGGGAGTTGATGCTCTGAAAGATGCCCCCAAAGATGATTAGGGCAAGGTAGCCTTTCCAACCGCTGTAGAAACGCTGGAATTTTTCGGGCAGGCTATTCAAAATCTCGCTGCTATTGGTTAGGAGTTTTTCAGCCAGCAGTAGGGGGGTGATATACGAGAACCAAGTATGCCACCAGAATACCAAGACAAGGACCTCCACCCAAGCCACTTCGCCGAGCGTAATCGCGGCGTCCCAGCTTGGTTGCCAGAGCACTTTGGTCATATAGGCTTCGTAGAGTCCAAAGAGCATCCCGGCAAAGACGAGCGTCGCTAAAGTCGGTTTGCCGTATTTGTAAATGATAGTGGTCAGGATGATGCTGTGCAATCCGTAAAGCGGAACGACGACAAAGATGCCCCAAATATTGAAAAAGGGGAACATATCGGAACCGGCGAAGACTTCGGCGAAGAAGGTTGAGTAAGCAGCGAGTAGCAGCCAAAAGAGAAGTTTTTCTTTACGCGTTGGATTCATTTTTGAACCTTGATGAGAAAAAAGGGGCGGGTGTGAGTTTTTTACGATAAATTGTCAATACAAATTCTACCGTATATATCTTTGAAAGAGTGGTATCATAGCGACGATTTTTCCGCCCCTGCTTTTGCAAGGACAGAATGGAGAGAAAAAATGACTGTTTTCAAAACCCGTGTTCCGAATCACTTTGACCTTCCGCGCCGTATCAATCGCCTTGGCGAACTGGCGTATAACTTATGGTGGACGTGGCAGCCGAATGCACAGCGCCTTTTTGCGCATGTGGACGGCGAATTGTGGGAGCGTCTTGCTCACAACCCAATCACCTTTTTGCATCAGGTAAATCGTTCTTCGCTGAACGAAGCCGCCCAAAAGACCAGTTACCTTGATAATTACGATAAAGTTTTTGCCGAATTTGATGCCTATATGGCGCATAAAGGGACTTGGTGCGATAAAAACCATGCCGGCTTTTGTGATGGCTCCGTCGCCTATTTTTCAATGGAATTTGGTTTGCACGAAATTTTGCCGATTTATTCTGGCGGTTTGGGCGTTTTAGCGGGCGATCATCTCAAGGAAGCCTCCGACTTGGGCTTGCCGCTCAAGGGCATCGGCTTTTTGTATGCTGAAGGTTATTTCTCGCAGCGCATCTCTGAAGATGGCTGGCAAGAAGCGCTCAATAATCACCTGAATTTTGACAATCTGCCGCTTTTGCGCATGACCGATGACGATGGTAACGACTTGAAAGTGACCGTTGAATTCCCTGACCGCAAAGTTTCTGCGCGTTTGTGGGAAGTGCGCGTTGGGCGCATCCCGCTGTATTTGATGGACTCGGATGTCCCTGAAAATGCGCCCGAAGACCGCAAATTAACGGCACGCCTTTACTGGAGCGACATCAACTTCCGCATCGCGCAGGAAGTTCTCTTGGGCGTCGGCGGCGTTCGGGCAATGCGTTTACTGGGACACAACCCCGGAGTTTGGCACATGAACGAAGGGCACGCAGCCTTTCAAATTCTGGAGCGCGCGCGCGAAGTTGTCGAAACCGGCAAAACCTTTGAAGAAGCCATCGAAATTACGCGCGTCAACAACGTTTTCACCACGCATACCCCTGTTCCGGCTGGAAACGACGAATTCCCGCTTTGGATGATCGACAAATATCTGGGCGCACTGTGGCCCCAACTCAACCTTGACCGCGACGAATTTGTCAGCTTGGCGCGCAATCAGCAGTCTTGGGGCGAAACCTTCAGTATGGGCGTGCTGGCGCTGCGTTATTCCGATGGACGTAACGGCGTTTCTGAACTCCACGGACGTGTTGCCCGCAAGATGTGGAATTTCCTCTGGCCCAATAAAGCCGAAGACGACGTGCCGATTGGCTACGTTACCAACGGCGTCCATACACCCACCTGGCTGGCACGCCGCATGGGGGTGCTCTACGAAAAATACCTCGGTGAAAACTGGCTGGAAAATCACGATGACCCCAAACTATGGGAAGCCATCGACAACATCCCCGATGCAGAGCTTTGGGAGGTCCGCAACCATCTCAAACGCAAACTCGTTTTCTATATGATGGAACGCACGCGCCGCCGCTGGATTAAAGGCGGATTCCACCCCGTGCAGGCGATCGCCTCCGGCGCATTGCTTGACCCCTATGTGCTGACAATCGGCTTCGCGCGCCGCTTCGCGACCTATAAACGGGCAAATCTGATCCTTTCAGATCTCGACCGAGTATTAGGCTTGCTGAATCAGCCCAATCGCCCCGTGCAGATTCTTTTTGCCGGAAAAGCGCATCCCGCTGATGAACCGGGCAAGCAGCTCATTCAGGAAGTCTACCGCGCGGTCAAAAAAGCCGAAAACGGCGGACGTTTGGTTTTCATCGAAGACTACGACATGAATGTTGCCCGCTATCTCGTTCAAGGCGTGGACGTTTGGCTCAACACTCCCCGCCGCCCGAATGAAGCCTCCGGCACTTCCGGCATGAAAGCCGCCATGAATGGTGCAATGAATTTCTCGGTACTCGACGGCTGGTGGCGTGAAGCCTATAATGGACATAACGGTTGGGCAATCGGCGACGATGTTGCCCCCGATACCGAATCACAGGACGAAAGCGATATTGCCAGCTTATACGCGACCCTTGAAAACGAAATCATCCCGCTCTATTACGACCGTGATGGCAACAATATCCCCGCGAAATGGATTAAGATGATGAAGAACAACCTGCGCACAATCACCCCGCAATTCTCCATGCGCCGCATGGTCAAGGAATATGTAGAAGAGCTTTACATTCCCGCCAAAGCGAAATAAGCGCCCCGCAATTTCAAAGTGATGTGCGGCACCTCGGATGCGCTGCGCATCACTTTTGTTTAACCTCTTGGCACTCTTTTAGGAGTTCAGCATGGCTTTTGATTTTTTCCTCTCGCCCGAAGCCTGGTTGGGGGCGTTGCTTATTTTTTTGTTTCGCGTCCTTAACAACACCCTCGACACGATGCGCCTGCTCATGGTCATGCGCAGCAAAAAACTTTACTCGTGGATTTTAGGATTTTTGGTCTCTGTAATCTATGTGCTGGTTTTTGCATCGGTTTTTAGTAATTTGGATAATCCGCTTTATGTGACAGCTTACGCCGCCGGATTTGCTACCGGTAACGTAGTTGGCATGTGGATTGAAGAGCAGATGGCGCTCGGATATTTACGCTTGGACGTGATATCCCCGGGGCATGGTGCCGAACTCGCAGAGAAGTTGCGTAACGACGGTTTTGCCGTCACAGAAGTTGCCGCTCGCGGCAAGGACGGCATGGTGAGTCTATTAACAATCGCGGTTTTACGCAAACGTGTCTCACTGGCGGAGCAAATTATTCGCAGCGTGGATGAGAATGCCTTTATCACTGTCGCAGAGATGCGCACTGTCCATCACGGCTTTTGGCGACGTTAACGTCAAAAACGTAACTCCCTACGTCATTGCGAACCCCGATGCTTTTCGGGGTGAAGCAATCTCCAAGTCAATGAGGGAGACTGTTTCGCAAAGCTGAGCTTTATCCAGCCAGCCGCTCGGCGGTGACATGAATTGTGTGGGTAGGTAGTTACCGAAAAACGCTGATTTCAGTGCTTTTTAGAAGATTTTGGCAAGCATATCTTGAATAATTGAAAATTGACCGTATTTTTAGACTATCTTTTGATAGAATAGTGCGACATATAAAACATAAAGAGGCAATAATGACAGCATATACATCTCTTGAAGAAGTCCGTTTGGAAAAGATCGAAGCCCTGCGCGCCGAAGGGATTGAACCCTATCCCACCCGCGCACGCCGCACACACCTAAGCACCGAAGCGATTGCTGCGTTTGAAGCGATCGAAGGCAACGAAGATGTCGCGGTTGAAGCAATCCTTGCCGGTCGTTTGCGTGCCATGCGCCACATGGGCAAAATTTCCTTTGCACATATCGAAGACGGAGCAGGGCGCATTCAGCTTTTCTTCCGCCTGAAT
>JANTFU010000074.1 GCA_024763295.1 Anaerolineales bacterium | reverse complement strand
TGGCATGAAAGTCCCGTAGAGACTAAAAAAACATAGCCCATAGGGCTTCCAAGTACTGAGGAAGTGGCTTTAGCCCGCACGAATCAAGGGTAGGAGATAATCTCACCGCACTACTCGGAGAATCCTCCCCTGAATTTATGAAAAATCCGCACGTCAACGGTGCGGATTTTACTTTTATCCTAAAATAGGTAAATTCTTTTGGGACTTCGGCTTGCGCTTCACTTCGGGGCACATCCAGCCTTTGCCGGGGTTTTCGTAGCGCAGATCGTTGAAGGTCGGCAGGATGCCGCAGGCGTAGCATTGCTTGCGGCAGTCGATGCGGATTTTTCCCTCCAGCGAGTCTTGATAGTCGCGGAAGATGAATTTTTTATTGACGGCGGTCGAAATATGATCCCACGGGAAGATTTCGTCCACGCGGCGTTGACGATGAGTATAAAATTTCGGATCGAGACCATGTTCCTCGAAGGCTGCCATCCAGACGTCAAAGCGGCGCTGATCGCCCCAGGCATCAAACTTGGCACCGTTTTTCCAAGCTGTGTACACCACATCGGCTAAGCGGCGATCCCCACGAGAGAGAACGGCTTCGAGCAGGGTGTCTTCGGGCTGTGTCCACGAGAGTTTGATGCCGCGCCGCAGTTGTTTTTGTAGCAAAGCCTGTTTTTCTCGAATCTGTTCAAAAGTGTCCATTGGCACCCATTGGAAGGGCGTTTGCGGTTTGGGCGCGAACGTGCCTACGCTTAGGTTCACTTTGGCTTTGCCGCCGATGATGTCGCGCCCGATATTGAGCACTTTGTGTGCCAAATCGACAATGGCTTGTACGTCTTCGAGCGTTTCGGAAGGATGCCCAATCATGAAATAGAGTTTGATGGTCGTCCAGCCGCGTTTGAAGATTTCTTTTGAAACATCCAGCAGTTGCTCATCGCTGATGTATTTGTTGATGATGCGCCGCATCCGTTCGGTGGCGGCTTCGGGCGCGAGTGTAAAGCCCGTTGCGCGGCTGCGCTTCAAGCCTTCCATCAAATCAACAGAAACCGATTCGATGCGCAGTGAAGGCAGCGAGACACCGATTGTTTCGTCGGGGAAACGTTCGTTGACTTTCTTCACCAATTCCGAAATGCCCGTGTAATCGGATGATGAGAGCGATAGGAAGGAGACTTCTTCGTAGCCGGTGGACGCGAGCGCTTGTGCGGCGACATCCACAACTTCGCGGACGGATCGCTCGCGGACTGGACGCGTGGCAAAGCCCGCATGACAGAATCGACACCCGCGCGTGCATCCACGCATCACTTCAACCGTAGCACGGTTGTGGACACTCTTAATATTCGGGACGATGAAGTTGGTCGGCGGGGACGGGAGCTTGGCAACGAGGCGCTTCATAATCACTTTCGGCGCTTCGGGCACGAGCGGCACGACTTCGGCGATGGTGTCGTCGTCCATGTAGTGGGCTTCGTAAAGCGAGGGGACGTAAACGCCGGGGATTTGGGCGAGTTTCATTAGCTGGATTCTGCGAGCGTCTTTTTGCGAAGCAGTCTGCTCATTTGGCGGTGAGATTGCTTCGGCGGTAGTGCTGCCTCGCAAATTCAGTTTGTGTTGTTGAACCGTGTCAACAATGTCGTGGATGACTTCTTCGCCTTCGCCGATGGCGTAAGCGTCAATGAACTGCCAGATCGGTTCGGGGTTGGAGAAGGTGTGTCCACCGGCGATGATGAGGGGATGTTCGGCACCACGCTCGCTGCTTTTAAGCGGAATCATGGCGAGGTCAAGGACGTTCAGCACATTGGTGTAGAGGGTTTCGTAGGGGATGGTGATGCCGATGATGTCGAAATCCACCAGCGGATGTTTTGATTCCAGAGCATAAAGCGGAATTTCATCCCGCCGCATGACTTCTTCAAAGTCAATCCAAGGGAGATAGGCGCGCTCGGCGAGGGCGTCGTCGCGTTGGTTGATTTGGTCGTAAAGGATTTTGAGTCCGACGTTGGAAATACCGAGGTCGTAGATATCGGGGAAGACGAAGGCGACTTTGGTTTGAATTTCGTCCCAATTTTTGTAGACGGCGTTATATTCTCCGCCGACGTAGCGACCGGGTTTTTGTACCGTTAAAAGGGTCCGCTCGAGGCGGTTTTCAATTTGTTCTGGGGTTAGCATGGGGGCGATTATAAAGGAAAGCAGCAGAGAAATGAAGCGCGGTTTTTTAGGCTGAAGCGCTGGTAAGTCGGGTGGCAAATGCGCGCAGTTGATTAGGGTTGATTGGTTTTAGGAGCACAATATCGGCTTCGGACTCTAGCGAGGCTGCTTGTAGATTGTCGGCAGTGGTTAGAATGACTTTGGTGGTAGAGAAGCGTTTGGATGTGCGTAATTTCTTTAAGATTTCAACGCCTGAGACTTTGGGGAGGTTGATATCTAAAAGCACAAGATCGGGGACTGTTTTTTCAAGCGCGTTCATTGCGAAGTCGCCGCGTTGATAGACTTCGAGCCTGAAATAGGGTTCGAGTGTGATGCTATTGATGTCGCACAGCACGGGATCATCTTCAATGATGAAAGCAAGCGGTTTGGGTGTCATTTTGCAGATTCCAAGGGCAGGGTGATACGAAAGGTGGTTCCCTGATTGATTTCGCTTTCTACATCAATTGTACCTTTCATCAAGGCAACTAGATCGCGTGTGATGGAAAGTCCCAAGCCAATGCCGCGATTTTTATATGAAATTTCGTTGCTGACTTGTTTGAAGGGGTTGAAAATATCGGGCAGGGCGTTTTCGGGAATACCGATGCCGGTATCGGCTACAACTAGCGCCCAATGAGTGTCGTTTTCTCGCAAAAACGAGACGTTGACTTCACCCTTTGGTGTGAATTTGATGGCGTTGGCGACCAGATTAATAATGATTTGGCGTAAGCGCCGCGAATCTGCAAGGATGCGGGGCGGGAGTTTTGGATCGATGAATGTTTTTAGGGAGATGCCTCTTTCCTGTGCAGCCATCGTCACATCTGCGATTGCGCTTTCCATGAGCGCCGTTGGGGTAAAGGGCGTCTTTTTCAAAACCAGCGTGCCGGATTCAATTTGAGCCTGATCGAGCAATTCGGAGACCATCTCGTTTAGGCTTTGTGCGCTGTTAATGACGGCGCGTACAACGCCTTTTTGTTCTTCATTCATGGGACCGAAACTTTCATGCTCAAGTAATTCTCCGTAGCCGATAATGCCACCCAAGGGAGTCCGAAATTCGTGGCTTACCTTGGCGAGAAAGCGACTTTTTAGTTGATTGGCTTCGACCGCTTTATTACGCGCTTCTAGTAAAAGCTGCCGGGTTTCTTTGGCTTGGGTAATATCGCGGAGGGTGATGACACTGCCAATTATGTTTTTAGAGCGATCATGGAGTGGCGTGGATGAAAGTTCAAGATATCTTGTTTCCCCGGCTGCATTGTGGAATTCAAGCTCTTCCTGATTGGCAACGCTGCCTGTGTTTTTGTTGGTGATGGCGGGTAAATCGGTGAAGATGCTGTCTATGCTGCGCCCAATAAGTTCGGTTTGGGACGAGAGTAGTTTTACGGCTGCCGGGTTGGCATCTACGACGCGGCTGGCAGCGTCAAGGATGAGTACCCCGTCCGGGAGACCGTCCACAACCACTGCACGGGCGATTGGCGCTAAATCCAGCATGTGATGCCGCACGACTGCAAAGGTCAAGCCTATTCCGGTGACGGAGAAGGCGAAGGGCGTTAGGTCAATATAGATTGGCAGAATCTTGAAGACGGTGATTGCATTCGCCACCCAAGGAACGCTGATGGCGATCAGCGTCCAGACCATTTGTCCACGATATTGGCGGGGCCATTTGAGTAAGTTGAGTACAAGCAAGATGACTCCCCCCAGTAAGCCAAGATAGGAGTAAACGACGTGGATATTCCAGTACCACCAGCCATGGATGCCATCAATCAGCAGCAAGTCTCCTTGTTGTACCAATGTCTGTGATTCCCAAAACCCCGAACGCAGGGCGGGCGTAAAAATCACAATGATGGTGATGATTGGAATAAGCGACGCTAAACCTGTGCGCAGCGGCGTTAGCCAGTGTCCACGTTCTGTATATTCAATGCTAAATAGAAGCAGGGAAAGAGGCGTAAAAGCGATGAAGATAAAGCTGATGTTATTCCAGAAGATTTTCGTTTCTAGGGTTACCGATGCCAATTCCAGCACGTAGGCTGTGCCCCAAAAGAATAGTAACATCAGAAAGACGACAAGATATTTGGCGCCTTTTGACGTTCGATTCCGTAAAACGTAAATGGACAACCATCCCGGAATGGTTACCCCAATAACCAACGGAATTAATGATGCTGAAAAATAAAAATTCATTACAAGCTCCTTGCTTGAATAGCCAAGCCTATTATACGCGAAGTAAGGCGCTTTTTTGATTACAACTTTGACGATTTATTCTTTCCCCAAACTCCTGCGCATAATTCAGAAATCAATCTAAAAAACGTTCCACTTTTCTCTCTGAGACGAGCGATTTACGGAATGGCGTGTTAAAAAACTCGGTTTTTAGGGTGTTCTCTCCCACATAGGATGATTGAACATCTTTTTGCAGTGGAGTCATCCTAAGTACTCGAGTAAGAGTTTTTTGGTATTTTATGATGAAAAAACAGCCCCCCTTTATCCCCAAAAAATGCCAAAAGCATGGAATTTTTGGGGAAGTAGCCGTCCCTCCCTTAAATTCGACAGCACTATCGTCGCATTTGGGGGATGTTGGGAGGGGGCAGTTTTTACCAAATTGCTTATACTCAGGTACTTAACGAATAGAGAAAATATTTATTTGAAGTTTTTTCTGCGCAGTGCGACGACCAATGGGATGAGTGTTGTTGATGATGTAACGGATCGCTCTCCTGTTGACCTGACCACGTTAAATGGATGCTGGTATCCCGTTTGGTTTGGTTCACATGCCGCACGGAGATTAATCCACCGTACTACACCGCAAAGCCCCCCCGCCCTCATGGACGTTGCGAAACCAGTAGGGCGGTTTTTGAGCCTGTCGAAGGGGCACGTCCGTGGGAGCATCGGCTTAGCTTTCTGCTTCGCTTACGGGCTAGAGAAGGGTCTTGTTTTTGATGCCCAGATTCGCGTTTTCACTTGGGGGGAGATATGTAATTTATAGAGTGCACCTTGCAGGCGTCGCTAAAACAAGTGACAAAAGGAACTGTCACCTCCATATTCCTTATGTCATAATCGAGGGTGTTTACCCAACAGACCAATAGCTTTGAAAACTAAGGAGATTTGCTATGAGTAAGGTTACAGATAATGAAGCAAGAGAATACCATCGTCTCAAGGGTGTCCCGGGCAAGATTGAGGTTATTCCCACCAAGCCAATGGATACCTCGCGCGAGTTGAGCTTGGCTTATACCCCAGGCGTGGCTGTTCCCGTTCTTGATATTGAAAAAGATCCAAATGATGCCTATGAATATACATCAAAGGGAAATTTGGTCGCGGTGGTCTCTAACGGCACTGCGATTTTAGGTTTAGGGAATAGAGGTCCTTTGGCATCAAAGCCTGTAATGGAAGGGAAAGGGGTTCTTTTCAAAAAATTTGCAGATGTAAATGTTTTTGATATCGAGGTCGATCAATTAGACGTTGAAGAGTTAATCAAAGTGGTCGCGGCAATTGCGCCGACCTTTGGGGGCATTAACCTTGAAGATATTAAAGCACCCGAATGTTTTGAGGCGGAAACTCGCTTGAAAGCAATGCTGGATATTCCTGTTTTCCATGATGACCAACATGGGACTGCAATTATTTCTTCGGCGGGTTTATTAAATGCTCTTGAAATTACCGGAAAGAAAATTGAAGACATCAAAGTTGTTGTAAACGGAGCCGGTGCGGCTGCAATCTCCTGTAGTAAATTAGCGATTCGTTTGGGCGTAAAACCTGAAAACCTGCTTATGCTTGATTCGCGCGGTGTCTTACACCACGAACGTGAAGGGTTAAATAAATATAAACAAGAATTTGTGCGCGAAACCGATGCCCGCACCTTGGAAGACGCAATGGTCGGAGCGGATGTGTTCTACGGGCTTTCAGTTGCTGGTGTCTTGACACAGGATATGGTCAAGACCATGGCAAAAGACCCGATTATCTTTGCGATGGCTAACCCTACGCCAGAAATTATGCCCGAACTCGCCAAAGAAGTTCGTCCGGATAGCATCATCGCCACCGGGCGCTCAGATTACCCGAATCAGATCAATAATGTTTTGGGCTTCCCCTTCATTTTCCGTGGGGCGCTGGATGTTCGCGCAACTGCCATTAACGAAGAGATGAAAGTCGCCGCAGTGAAGGCTTTAGCTGCGCTTGCCCGCGAAGATGTTCCCGACAGTGTTTTACGCGCTTACGGCAAAAAGAGCATGAAATTCGGGCGCGAATATATTATTCCTGCTGCGATGGATCCGCGAGTTTTGCTCTGGGAATCTCCCGCAATTGCGCAAGCCGCAATGGATACCGGTGTAGCGCGCAAGATGATTGATATTGAAGAATATAAGAAAGAATTGGCTTTCCGTCAGGGGCAGGGCGCTCGTGTTCGCCACTTTATTTTGAACAAAGCGAAATCTTCCAAAGCGACAAAACGGATTGTTTTTGCGGAAGGCACTGAACATAAAATTATCCGTGCCGCAGCTCGTGTTCAGGATGAAGGGATTGGTATTCCGGTTTTATTGGGAGACCCTGTAGAAATTAAAAAGAGTATCGAAATGCTGGCGCTCGACTTTGCGCCACAAGTGATTAATCCGCATGGGAATGATAAAGTCAATGCTTACGCTGAAGCCTACACAAAACTCCGTCAGCGCAAGGGCATGACCCTGCCTATGGCGAAAAGAATGGTACAAGACCCGAATGTTTTTGCTCCGATGATGGTACACATGGGCGATGCCGATGCTGTGGTTTCCGGTTTGACCTACGATTATCCGGACGTGATCCGTCCTGCATTGGAGATCCACCACACCGCTGCGGGGACGCATCGAGCCGCTGGTGTTTACCTGATGATTGTCGATGACCGTGTGTATCTCTTCACGGATGCGACGGTGAACATTGACCCGACCGCTGAAGATTTGGCAGAGATCGCCGCTCTTTCGGCAGACTTCGCCAAGCAGCTTGAGCTTGAACCGCGTGTAGCCTTCCTTTCATTCTCAAACTTTGGCTCTACGCCGCATCCGCTTTCCAAGAAGGTTGCCAAAGCCGTTGAGTTGGTGAAGAAAAAACATCCCGACCTGAATGTCGATGGTGAGATGCAAGCCGATACTGCGGTCGTTGCGGATATTATCGAAAAACGGTATCCGTTCAGTGATGTGAAAGATGCCAATGTATTGGTCTTCCCCTCGCTTGAATCCGCGAATATCGCTTATAAACTGTTGGCACGTCTCGGTAAAGCCAAGGCGATTGGTCCCATCCTGCTCGGTATGGGCGCCCCCGTCCACGTTTTGCAAACCGGGGATGAAGTGAACGACATCGTCCACATTGCGGCTGTGGCTGTGATGGATGCGATGAGCCGCGAATAGGCGTTAGCGTTTAGACTTTAGTTTTTAGAGAAACCTGACAGGTCTTTAAGACCTGTCAGGTTTTTTTATTATCTCCAAATTCAATGAGTTTGCGAGGAGGGTGCTTTTCCGACGAAGCAATCTCACATAACATGAGACCGCTTCGTCGCAAGTGCACGCTCCTCGCGGAGTCATCTAATGTGAAGTTTTTGTTTAACTTGACTCTCGTTTTGCCTTGGCTATAATAGAGCCAATATTGAACGAACTCGGAGACGAGTAACTGCCAAAACTGTTCAGAGAGCCATCGTTTGGTGCGAGATGGTCGGTAAAAGCAGCGAAATCCCCTCCGATTGGTGCCCCATCCTAACCTTCCCCTGTAAGCGTAAGCGGCGGGGAACGGGACGAGCTTCTCCCCCTTCGAGGGAGATGTCCGTAGGACAGAGGGGGAGCCACGTTACTCTCGCAGAGATTTGAATAAAGTCATAAGAGGGTCGGGTTCGCCCGTTAGCGCGTGTTAGAGGCTGTCTTTCATGAAGAGACGGCGAAAGCAGGTGGCACCACGAACGCCCCCTCGTCCTGCTATCGGACGGGGGGCGTATTATTTAAAGACTTTAGACATCAGCCCTTAGACTTCAGTAAAAACTAAAAGCTGACGGCTAATGGCTAAAGGCTAAGACCTTGGAGGTGCAAGATGCTGGACATTAAACTGATTCGTGAAAACCCGGATGTGGTACGGGATGCGCTACGCGCGCGGCAGATGGATGATTCCGCGGTGGATGTTTTGGGGCGGCTGGATGAACGTCGTCGTCAAATCCTGAGCGAAGTCGAAACGCTCAAAGCCGAGCGGAACACCGTCTCGAAAGAGATCGGCAAAATGAAAGACGCTGATGCACGCAACGCTAAAATCGCGGCAATGCGTGAAGTTGGCGACAAAATTAAGGGCTTGGACGGGGAACTCCGAGAAGTTGACGCCGAACTAACGTCCACTTTGGCTACCCTGCCGAATATCCCGAGCGATGCGACGCCCTATGGCGTGGATGAATCTGAGAACGTCGTCCTGAATACGGTCGGCGAGATGCCATCCTTTGACTTTGAACCCAAAGCGCACTGGGATTTGGGTCCCGAACTGGGTATCATCGACTTTGAGCGCGGTGTCAAAATTACGGGTTCGCGTTTTTATGTGTTAAGTGGCGCGGGCGCACGTTTGCAGCGTGCGTTGATTGCGTATATGCTCGATTTGCATATGAAACAGGGCTATACCGAAAAGTACACGCCTTTTATGGTCAAGCAGGAGACGGTTTTTGCGGCGGGGCAGTTGCCCAAATTTGCGGATAATCTCTATAAAGACCACGAAGAAGACCTGTACATGGTGCCAACGGCGGAAGTGCCGCTGACGGGCTATCACATGGACGAGATTTTCGATGAAGCCGAACTGCCGAAAGCATACACGGCATACACGCCCTGTTTCCGGCGCGAAAAGATGAGCGCGGGACGCGATGTGCGCGGTATCAAACGCGGACATCAGTTTGACAAGGTTGAGATGTATATGTATGTGAAGCCGGAAGAGTCGCAAGCGGCGTTTGAAAAGATGGTGAAGGATGCCGAAGAGACAGTTGCCCTGCTGGGATTGCCTTACCGCATTTTGCAGCTTTGTACGGGCGATTTGGGCTTTGGCGCAACCATTACTTATGACATCGAAGTTTGGGCGGCGGGCTGTAATGAGTGGCTGGAAGTTTCATCGGTTTCGAATGTGGGCGATTTTCAGGCACGGCGGGCGAATATCCGCTACCGACCTGAAGGTAGTAAGAAGAATCAATTCGTCCACACCTTGAACGGCTCGGGCATGGGTTTGCCGCGCATCATGATCGCTGTGATGGAGAATTATCAGCAAGCGGATGGCTCGATTGTGGTGCCGGAAGTGCTCCGTCCGTGGATGGGTGGGGTGGAAGTTATCAGTGGTCAGTAGGCAGTAAACAGTAATCAGTTGTCAGTGACCAGTTTGCAGTAAACTACTGACAACTGCTTACCGAACACTGCATACTGAAAAGGAGTTCTTATGCCCATCTGGTTAGAAACATCCATCACCATCATCACCGGGCTGGTGATGTTAC
>JANTFU010000073.1 GCA_024763295.1 Anaerolineales bacterium | reverse complement strand
TGGCGGCGTAAATATTTCCAAAGCTCTGCTTCAGCTTGTGTTGTGTTTTTGCGCAGATTTACTGCACGCCGCATTGTTTTTGAGTTGCTTCTTGGCAGTCTGGACATTTTTATCCGATAATATCTTCGATTTTCACAACCTGACAAAACTCTCCATGTAAACTCGCCAAATTAACCGCATGGAGTTCGTCCGCAACCCTTGGATTGAAATCCAAGGCTGGTACCCGAAGTTCGCTAAAGCGGACTATGGCGCTCAGTCGGCTTTGAGCCGACTTCTTGCCTCAGCCTGAGAATTCATTCTCAGGCTGACGAACACGATGCAGCAACGATACCAGATTAGGGTGATTTTGCAAGGGATACAACAGGCTTAGCCCAAGCCAGCGCCTAATCTCTTTTTCGTGTCTGTTTCGTCCGATATTCCTATAAAAAAATAATACAGCAAGCCGCCTTTGACGGTATAATCTCTGCGATATGTAATCTTTATGAAGAAACTCGTATCAACAGGGGGCGGGTTTCTTTTCTTTTTATCCTTCATTTCAAAGGAAGGAATGCACAATGTCCAAGATCATTCGGAAAATTTCAAATCTATCCGAAACACACGCCGAGCACTCCGTCAAACGTTCGCTTGGCTGGCAAATGCAAGTCCGTGCGCAAGTTTGGAGTCCGCCAACCGACATGTACGAAACCCGCGACGATTACATTGTCCGCATGGAGATTGCCGGCATGCGCGAAGCGGATTTTACGGTAAGTGTTGAAGGCAGCTTTCTGGTCATTAGCGGTACCAGACCTGATGTCCAGGAGCGCGGCGCATATCACCAAATGGAAATCCGCTGCGGCAGATTTTCCAGTGCTGTTAGCCTGCCGAGTCCTGTCGATCTTGAACGTGCAACCGCATCCTACGAAGATGGCTTCTTTATCGTCAGCTTGCCCAAGCTGAAACCGAGCCAAATCATCATACAGGAAGAATAATTTTTATGAGTGCTTCACGCTGGCATAGTAATCTTGCCGAGTGGTTGGATTGGATTTGGGAAAACGACGCTTCTCTTATGGAATATCTACTGCCTTCACTTTTATCTGACTTAAAAGCCCCCGATGCTGATTCGGACGCCGATTCGATTTTAGGCGATTTGGACTTACCGGAAAATTTGCCGATTCTGCCTCTGCGCGGATTGGTTGTCTACCCGCAGACGGCTGTCCCGCTGACGGTGGGACAACCCCGTTCCGTACGCTTGGTGGACGACATCCTGAGCGGGGATAAGCTGGTGGGCTTGGTTGCCAGCCGCAAACCCGAACTGGATGAGCCGGGACCCGAAGATTTGTACACCGTTGGCACGATTGCGACCGTACATCGTCTTTTGCGCGCGCCGGACGGCACCATCCGTTTATTGGTGCAGGGCATTCAGCGTTTTCGGTTGGGCGATGTGGTTGAAACCGAACCCTATCTGAAAGCGAAATTTGAACTCGCGCCCGAAATTGAAGAAAGCGGCTTGCAAGTTGATGCGCTGGCACGCAACGCCCGCGATCAATTCACGCAAATTGCCGAGATGATTCCCTCTTTCCCTGAAGAGTTAATCTCTTCGATTGGCGCATTGATTGATCCGCTTGAAACCGTTTACACCATCGCCAACTTCCAGCGCATGGAATTAGACGACGCGCAAGAAATTCTCGAAATTGATTCTATTGAAGCAAAGCTGCGCAAACTGGTTGGTATTTTGGTGCGTGAAAATCAGGTACTCCAACTCGGACAAAAAATCCAGAACGAAGCGCGTGGTGAAATCGAAAAAGTGCAGCGCGAATACTTTTTGCGCGAACAAATGAAAGCCATCCAAAAGGAATTAGGCGAGCGTGACGAACAAGCCGCCGAAGCCGAAGAGTTCCGCCAAAAAATTGAAGCGGCGCACATGCCCGCAGAAGCCGAAGAACAGGCGTTGCACGAACTCGACCGCATGTCGCGTCTCCCGACCGCTGTCGCGGAATATGGCGTCATTCGCACTTATTTGGATTGGCTGGTGTCACTGCCGTGGTCGAAAAGCACCGAAGACAACCTCGATATTTCTCACGCGCGGGATGTACTCAACAAAGACCACTACGGCTTGGAAGATGTCAAGGAACGCATCTTGGAATTTCTTGCTATTCGTGGCTTGCGACTCAAACGCCAAGACCAACTTGCCAAGAATAAAGACTCCATTCGCCGTGAACGCGAAGGCGTGATTTTGTGCTTCGTCGGTCCGCCCGGCGTGGGCAAAACCTCTTTGGGACGTTCGATTGCCCACGCGATGGGACGTGAGTTCATCCGCATTTCACTGGGTGGCGTGCGCGATGAAGCCGAAATTCGCGGGCATCGTCGCACCTATATTGGTGCTTTGCCGGGACGCATTCTGCAAGCTTTGCGCCGCGCCGAGACCAAAAATCCGGTCTTTATGCTCGACGAAATTGATAAACTCTCAGACAGCTTCCAAGGCAACCCTGCTTCGGCGTTGCTCGAAGTGCTTGATCCTGAACAAAATTCCGAATTCCGCGATCACTATCTCGAAGTTGCTTTCGATCTTTCGCAGGTCATGTTCATTACCACGGCGAATACACTCAGCACGATTCCTGGTCCGCTGCTCGATCGCATGGAAGTGATCTCGCTCTCCGGCTATACCGAGCAGGAAAAAATCCAGATTGCCAAAGGCTATCTAATCCCGCGCCAGATTTTAGAAAACAGCCTCTTCAAAAATGAAATCCGCTTTACCGTTGCCAGCTTGCGCAAGATTATCAACGAATACACGCGTGAAGCCGGTGTGCGTAATCTTGAGCGCCAAATCGGTTCAGTTTGTCGTAAGGTCGGCACGCTGATTGCGGAAGAAAAAGAATACGACCCCAAAATTACGCCTGCTGCCGTCGAAGAATATCTCGACGCGCCCATTTATCTTGACGCGGAAGATTTGCGCAAGCGCGTTTCGCAGCCCGGGGTTGCCGCCGGCTTAGCGTGGACGTCTTACGGTGGCAACGTGCTTTTCATCGAAGCCACCAAAATGGCAGGCTCGAAAGGCTTCCAGATGACCGGCTCGCTCGGCAATGTGATGCAAGAATCTGCGCGCGCGGCGCTCTCTTACGTCCGCGCTCATGCTGAGGAATTAGGCATCGAACCTAATTTCTACGACAAAATGGACATCCATCTTCACGTTCCGGCGGGCGCACAGCCGAAAGACGGTCCCTCTGCGGGCGTCACGATAGCGACCTCGCTCGTTTCGTTGCTAACGGGGCGTAAAGTCAAAAAAGAAGTTGGTATGACCGGCGAAATCTCTTTGCGTGGGCGCGTATTGCCCATTGGCGGGCTAAAAGAAAAAGTGCTTGCCGCGCATCGCTTCGGCTTGCGCACTATCGTTTTGCCAAAACGTAACGAAGTCGATCTTGACGATATTCCCGATGAAGTCAAAAAAGTAATGACCTTCGTGCCGGTCGAAACCATCGACGAAGTTTTAAGTGCCTCGCTCGAAGCACCGCGAAAAACTCGTCGCACCACAAAGAAAAGTGAGTAATCGCTATGGCAAAAGTTTTTCTTGCCGAAGACGACCAAACAATGGTCGCCTTGTTGCAAACGTTGCTTAAAATTGAAGGCTTTGAAACCGTCAACCTTGATTTGGCGGCTGGAAATTTGATTAATCAACTCGAAAAAGACACCCCTGAGTTACTCCTGTTGGATGTCAACTTGCCCAATGAAAGCGGCTTGGATGTTGTCCGTGCTATGCGTGCGGATAGTCGTTTCGCCGATACGCGCGTCATCATGGCGTCCGGGATGAGTCTGAAAGATCAATGTCTCGAAAGCGGCGCGGATGAATTTCTGCTCAAGCCCTATATGCCGGATGAACTAATCTCATTGCTAAAGAAACATGCCCGCTAAAAAGACCGCTATCCGTGTTGGGGTTTTGACCGTTTCCGATCGCTCTTTTCGCGGCGAACGTGAAGATGGGTCTGGTCCCGTTTTAGTAGAGATTGCCCAAAGCCACGGCTGGGACGTGGTCGAAACGCTCATCGTCCCGGATGAGATTGACACGCTGCGCGACACCCTTGTGATGTGGGCAGACAGCGGCGACATGGACTTGATCCTGACCACCGGCGGTACCGGCTTTGCTCCGCGCGATGTCACGCCTGAAGCCACGCGCATGATCGTTGACAGACTTGCCCCCGGTCTCGCTGAAGCGATGCGTTATGAAAGCCTGAAAATTACGCCGCATGCGATGCTCTCAAGGTCAGTGGCGGGCATTCGGGGACGGGTACTCATCGTCAACTTGCCGGGCAGCCCCAAAGCCGCGCGCGAAAATTTAGCGGTCATCCAGCCTGTTTTGGGGCACGCCATCCAACTTCTTAAAGAAGATAAAAATGCTGAAGCGGGGCATTAATTCCCTGATATAATCCCGCCGACTAAAATTCAATTAACTGTCTGCTCTTTTGGTGTTTAATTCACGCAAGGTCGCTAAGGTGCAAAGTTTTTCTTCGCAAATTTGCGCCTTTGCGTGAGTGAATAGCGAGAATCCCTCAGGCAGGCAAGAAAAATAAGGAAAGGTTTTTTTATGATTGACGCAAATGAATTACGCAAAGGGGTAATTTTTGAAATGGATGGAGAACTCTACAAAGTAAAAGATTACCACCACAATAAGACTGCGCGCGGCGGCGCAACCATCCGCATTAAAGCCAACAATCTGCGCAGCGGCGCGAACATTGAACGCACCTTCAACTCCGGTGAGCGCGTACAAGATATCCGCTTGGACTATAAAAAGGTTCAATATCTTTATGCTGATGATCGCTTCTTCTATTTTATGGACAATGAAACCTTTGAACAGCCTGCTATTGGCACGGCGATGGTCGGTGATTTGGCTGGCTTTTTGACTGAAGGCTTGGATGTCAAACTGACCTTCTACGGTGATGAACCGCTTGACATCGAATTGCCGACCTCGGTTGAACTTGACGTGGTTGAATCGGAAGTGGCAGCACGCGGCGATACTGCCACAGGGCTGACCAAAAAAGTGATCTGCCAAACTGGCTTGGAAGTTCAGACGCCTGCCTTCGTGGAAGTGGGCGATAAAATCAAAGTTGACACGCGCACAGGTGAATATATTACGCGGGTCTAAGCTAAACGAATTGAGTTCACGTCCCCGCAAGGGGACTTTTTGTTGTTAGTGGTTAGTTGATAGTTGATAGTTGTTAGTTTTTAGTTGTTAGTTCTTGCTTGCAATTTGCCACTTGCGACTGTAAAGGAAACCCCATGCGTACCCCTGCCGGAAACGAATGCCCCCATTTTTACGGCGACTACTATCGCGGGCGCGAGCGCGAAGAATGCCGCCTGCTGCCCGACACTTGGAGCGCCGATCTCTGCGCTACTTGTCCGGTACCGGGGATTGTGCGCGCAAATGCCTGCAAAGATATGCGTCTTGATGCCACCGTCACGCGTACGATCTTTAATCTCTTTCAGCGCCGTGTGGAAGTGCGCGCCTATTGCGAAAAAACAAATCGAGACGTTGCCCAGCCGGAGATCGGTTGCGGCGAATGCCATCCACTACCGCCCATCTTTGAGGGAAAAGAATGACCCTAACACTGCTACTTGACCTTGACGACACCTTGTTGACATCCAATATGGATGACTTTATTCCTGCCTATTTTAAACTTCTGGGAAAAGAAATGGCGGCGCACGTTGATCTGCGAATTTTGCTCAACTATCTCATGCTTGGTTCGCAGGCGATGGAGGCAGCGGACAGCCCCGCAGAGACCTTGGAAGAAGTTTTCTCGCGGAATTTTTATCCCCATCTCGGCGTAGAGCGGGACGCTCTCAGCCCGTATTTGGATCGCTTCTATGCAGAAGTTTTCCCAACCTTATCTTATCTCACCAAACCGCGCCCCGAGGCAGTGGACTTTGTCCAATGGGCTGTGGCGCAAGGCTATCGAATTGCGATTGCCACTAATCCGCTCTTTCCGCGTGCGGCGATCGAACATCGTTTGCGTTGGGCGGACTTGGTGCCGGAAGATTATCCCTTTGAGATTGTCTCGTCTTTTGAGAACTTCCATTTTAGTAAACCGAATCCGGCGTACCTTGCTGAAGTGTTGGGGATGATGGGCTTTCCTGATGGTCCCGTTTTGATGGTTGGAGACGATCCCGTGCGTGATGTGCAGGCAGCGGAAGAGTTTGGCATTCCGATGTATTGGATCGCCGCCGCTGATGCCGAACTGCCAAAAGAGCGCAAGCCCGTTGCGGGGCAGGGAAGTATCGGGGAGTTGCGTGCGTGGCTGGAAGCCAGAGATGAGCAAGAACTTGTTGCGCGGTATCAAACCAAAACGGCGGTCGTCGCGACGCTGAAAGCGATTCCTGCGATTTTGTCTAATCTGCTTGCTGATCTTCCTGCTGATGTGTGGCGCTATCGTCCCGATCCCGATGCGTGGTGTCTGAATGAGATTTTGGCGCATTTCCGCGATGTGGAGCGCGAAGTGAATTTGCCGCGTTTGCGCGCCTTTTTGGCAGAGGAGAATCCGTTCATCACAGCGGATGATACCGATTTGTGGGTCAGTGAGCGCGGCTATAGCGAGCAGGACGGTAGAGCCGCGTTGAAAGAATTTGTCGCTGCGCGCATGGAAATGTTGGTAATTTTGGCGCAATTGAGCGCCGATGATTGGCAGCGCAGCGCCCGCCATGCGATTTTTGGTCCGATTACTTTACAGGAACAGTTTGCATTTGTCGCCGAGCACGATCGCGTGCATGTGCGCCAAATTCATGCGCTTTTGAAAAAAGGAGTCATTAATGAGTGATGCTTACGCTGATAAATTACTGGAAATGATGATAGCGCAGGGGCAAGCGCAATTTGGCGATGCGATGAAGGGATTTTGGTTTCATGGCAGTGAGCGTTGTCCGGCGTGTGGCGGCGAGATTGACGAGATGGAGGTCAAAGGCGAGCGTGCGCTGTCGTTGAATGGATTTATGTATCGCAAGCGCGGCATTTTGATTGGCTATTTTTTGTGTGGCAAATGTGCGGGGGAGATTTTTGCCGCATCTCAACGTGCGCCGATGCAGCAGACGCCCTTGCATGAGATTATTGAGATGAATTTGGGCGCGGCGTATGAACATTATTTGAATTCGATGGATGCGTAGGAAGATTTATCTTGCTCCCAAATCGCATCCCTTTCTCCTAAAACGGGTTATAGCCCACAGAACTCACGGACAAGCCAAAGCTTGTCCTGTTTTTTATAGGAGAAAATATGCGAAAACGAGTTGTTATCACCGGTTTGGGCACGATTAGCCCAATCGCTTTGTCCGTAGAAAAAACTTGGCAGGGATTGTTGGATGGAAAATCCGGCGCTGCGCCGATTACGCATTTTGATGCCAGCGATCATAAAACCACTTTTGCTGCCGAAGTCAAAGGTTTTGACGCCGAAGCACTTTTTGGACGGCGCGATGCGCGTCGTATGGATCGTTACGCTCAATTTGCGTTGGCGGCTGCTTTGCAGGCAGTGGAAGATGCTAAATTGGAAATCAACGACGAAAATCGCGATCGGATCGGCGTGTTGATTGGCAGCGGGATTGGCGGCATCGGCACGATACTCGAACAAGCCGAACTGATGCGTGAACGCGACGCCTCGCGCGTTAGCCCCTTCCTGATTCCGATGATGTTGGCGGATACCGCCCCGGGCATGATTGCCATCAAGCTCGGCGTGCGTGGTCCGAATATGTCGGTCGTGACCGCCTGCGCAACCGGTTCAAATGCGCTTGGTGAAGCGGCAGAAATTCTGCGGCGCGGCAGCGCGGACGTGATGATCGCGGGCGGTAGTGAAGCGGGCATTACCAAGCTGACGATGGCGGGCATGAACTCGATGGGTGCGCTTTCCACGCGCAACGATGAGCCGACCAAAGCCTCGCGTCCCTTTGATGCAAACCGTGACGGCTTTTTGATGGGCGAAGGTTCGGCAGTGCTTATTCTTGAAACGTTGGAGCACGCGCAGGCGCGCGGCGCAACAATCCTTGCGGAAATTTCAGGCTACGGCACAACGGACGATGCTTACCACATTTCCGCACCGGCAGAAGATGGTGCAGGCGCGGCGCTTTGTATGCAAGTTGCGCTCGAAAATTCCGGGTTAACAGTAAACGACATCGGCTATATCAATGCGCATGGTACAAGCACCAAGCTCAATGACAAGGGCGAAACGGCAGCCATCAAAACCGTTTTCGGCGAGCGCGCTTACCAAATTCCGGTTTCATCTACCAAGTCGATGACGGGACATCTGCTCGGCGCATCCGGCGCACTCGAAGCGATGTTTTGCACCTTGGCAATTAATACGGGCATCCTACCGCCGACGCTAAATTACGAAACCCCCGATCCCGAATGTGACTTGGACTATATCCCGAACGCGCCGCGCGAAATAAAAATTGACCATGCGCTTTCCAATTCCTTCGGGTTTGGCGGGCATAATGCAACCCTCATCATTAGTCGATTCGAGGCATAAAATGGCATACGCACATATTACCGGCTGGGGCATGGCAGTGCCCGAAAAGATTTTGACGAACGACGATTTAAGTCAAATGGTCGAAACCAACGACGAGTGGATTCGCTCCCGCACGGGCATTCAGGAGCGTCGCATCGCTGCCGATGAACAGAGTTCGGCAACCTTGGCAACGGATGCCGCCATCAAAGCGCTGGATGTGGCGAATTTAAAGCCCACCGATTTGGATTTGGTGATCGTTTCCAGCTCTTCGCCGGAGCATATTTTTCCTTCGACAGCTTCATTAGTGCAGGATCGGATTGGCGCCAGCAAAGCCGGTGCCTTCGACCTTTCTGCTGCTTGTACAGGCTTTATTTACGCCGTTGACATGGGCGCGAACGCGATCCGCAGTGGGTCGCTGCAAAATGTTTTGGTCATTGGTACCGAAACTTTATCCCGTTTCGTGGACTGGACGGACCGCAACACTTGCATCCTTTTTGGTGATGGGGCAGGTGCTTTCGTTCTGCAAGCGGACGAGCGCCCGGGCGGCGTGCTTGCCTCCGTGTTGCATTCCGATGGCTCCGGCGGCGACCTGCTGACCTTGCCTGCGGGCGGCAGCAAACAGCCCGCTGATGCCGCCACCGTGCGCGATGGCTTGCACTTCATCCAAATGGACGGTAAAGGCGTTTTCCGCTTTGCGACGCGCGTCATGGCGCGTGCTACCAAAGAAGCCATTGAAAAAGTGGGCTTGACCACCGACGATCTCGACTTAGTTGTGCCGCATCAGGCTAATCTGCGCATCATCGACGCCGCCGCGCGCGGACTGAAGATGCCCATTGAAAAATTCATGATCAACCTTGAGCGCTATGGCAACACCTCGACGGCTTCTATCCCGATTGCGACGGTCGAAGCCTTTGAGCGTGGACGCCTGAAAGCTGGCGATAAAGTGGTTTTTGTTGGTTTTGGTGCCGGATTAACATGGGGCGCGCTCGTTGCCGAATGGAGCGGTCCGCGACCGGTTGAGAAGCGCGTTAATCACAACCTTTATGTGGTTTGGGCACGCATCCGCTCGCTCATCTTACGCGGTATGCGGATTGTGGAAGGGCTTTTATGGGGCAAATATGGACGGAAAAAGTAAGCTGAAAAATGCAAAAAGCGCTCGGCAGTTGTCGGGCGCTTTTTATATCCTTTGCCATATAATTTTTAGGAAATCGGGAGCGGTCAAAGTATGTTGATTAAATTAAGAACGTCACTACGATTTCGATACAGATGACGATAAAGCTGTCATCTTACTCAATCTCCGTTGAATT
>JANTFU010000072.1 GCA_024763295.1 Anaerolineales bacterium | reverse complement strand
AGTACTCAATTCCGCTTTTTTCTTTCCTAAAATTAAAGGCTTTCTGCTTTTTCGCGGAGTAGCCCCTCTGTCCTTTGAACACCTCCCCCCTACGAGGAGAGAACCAATCCATCTCCCTCAGGGGAAGATTCTGAGATTTAATCATAAATGCACCGAACAGCACACAGATTACTTGACGAGGAAGTTTTGTATGAGAACGGAAAATTTGAGATTTGATAGATAACTGTCATCAAAAAAGCCTGCTATCGCAAGTAAACTTTTTTTCAAGTTTTACCACCTCAGAAAATGGAAGGTTTCGTTTACAGTAAAGAGAAGTTTTTCCAATTCGTCTGCGCAATGACTTCGATCGGAAATCGAAATCGCTTCCGTTATTCCCGCACTAAACTCCAGCACATAAAAAACATGATTATGTTGGGTGTAAATATAATAGATAACCGTTTTGTTAATATGTCTTTTGGCGATATATGCTTCCTCATCTGAAATCGTCCAGGGAGATGCGTCCTCCACATTTTCAAGACGCGCTTCGCTTGAGACAAAACCCCAAAGCGTTTTATTATGCTCATTTGGCGTGTAACGAATCTTAAGCGTAATAGGTGACAGCAAATTTACTGATGAGGGTGTATCCTCTGGATCAATGCTCAAGGATGGATCGCCGCTTTGGATGATAAACGCGTTTGATTCTTCTGGACTCTTATACCCGTAATACCCATAAGGGTAAGAGAAACAATATTCACCATCCGGCGCTTCAAAATAAATATTCCCATCAACTTTGCAGTCTTTAGGTTTCGGTTTCTCTTCTTTTGGAACCTCCGGGCAATCAGCATTTTGATAACTATCCCCCGTAAGAATACAAGCTGATGTAGAGATAAAAACAACAAATAACAAAATAATGATATTACGTTTTGAAAGCATCCTTCCCTCCTTAAATCTGGATACGATCTTCAATAATCCGACGCCCCAACTTACGAAAGTGTTTTACAAATCTTTTTTATAGCGAATGGCGAGCAAAAAACCCAAAAGAATTAGCCCTTGTCCAATCTCCATACCAAGCGCCTGAACAGGACCGAAAAAAGGCACTTCCGGCAAGGGTTGCGTTCCCATACCAAAAAGGTCAGCCATGGCAGTGAAAAAAGCCAGCACATAACCCGTTGCCACCAGTCGAAAGCCAATATCCGCCGCAATAGAGCGTTCATAATCTCCCCACAGCGCATTCAAGCCAACATAGCCCCCCACACAAAGGATTGCCAAGCCAATCACAAAAACAACAATTTGGACAAAGCCCACAACCGGGCTGCGATCTGCACCAAACCACTCAGGCTTTGCGCCCAAAACAAAAATAAAAAGTCCCACAAGGGTCGTGTAAAACCCACTGCGAATTTGTGTGCCGGAAAGATTAATTTCGTTACTCATAAAGTAGGCAAGGATTCTTCTAAAAGACGAATAAAATTTTTACCGAAAATCGCGTTAATATCATCCGCAGTATAACCGCGTTCAGCCAATAAAGGCACCAGTTTGCGCAAATCTGCGATGCTATCAATCTCGGATGGCACTGATTCTACCCCAAAACCGCCGTCGAAGTCAGACCCAATACCAACGTGCGCAGCATCACCGACAAGCTGACAAATATGATCAATCTGTGCGACAATGTGGGAAAGACCGATTCGTGCGCGACCTTCACTGGGTTGCCAGTCGTCTACAAGGAAGGCGTTGAAGGGCACGATACCGATGACCCCATCCCGCTCAACGATGCCGCGAATCACACGGTTAGAGAGATGACGGTTACTACGGCTGTGCGGTAAGAGCGCTTTGGCGTTGGCATGACTGGCAAAGAGCCTGCCTTCGTAGCAATCCAGCGCTTCAAGGGCAGCAGCTTCATCCATGTGACTCAAATCAAGCAAAAAGCCGAATGCAGACATGGCTTCGAGGAGCGCGTGCCCTTCTCGCGTCAGGGGTCCGGGATCGCCCGTCCCGCCGCTATAGCGGGTGCCTGCCCAAGCGAGACCAATGGCACGCAACCCCAGCGCCCACCATTCTTCCAACTCGTCCGGGGTGCGGATTGCGTCTGCGCCTTCCATGAGCGGAATCAGCCCGAGGGGCAGGGGGCGCGTCTCTGCGGCATCCTGCCAGTTGGTGAGATGCAGGCGCAGGTCAGAAGCGTTACGGATGAGCCGAAAATCTGCCGGGGTTTCTTCATCCAATCTGCGGTAGAGATCCAATTGATCCCGATAAAGTCGATGGGCTTCTTCTGCATCCCGATAAACGTAGGTGTCCCACGCGGCTATCTGATGCCGAATGGGGACAGCGAAAAGGGTTGCAAAGGCAAGGGCGACATTGCCCTGCCGATGTTCGGGCAGCCCCAGTAAACAAGTGCCGTTTTGGCGGGGAATGTCCGTTTTGGCTTCTTTTTGGCGTGTTTGGGCGACCGCCTGAGTGTAGTCTCGTCCAAAAGCGAGCATGTTATAGGCAATATCTTCGTGCGCGTCGAAAATGATAGGCATAGTAGGTATAAAAAAAGAGCGCACCGCTGGGGTGCGCCCTTTTGTGTATGTTTGAAAACTAGTTTTCGTCTGAAATCTCTTCAAGTGCGTTGGCAAGGGCTTTCATATCTTTGTCAACGTAGGCAGCCGAATCAACTTTGCGCATGCTAAGACCGATGCGGCGGCGTTCCGGCTCAATGCGGATAATACGCAGATTGACGATATCGCCTTCTTTGAGTTCTTCTTTGGGATGCTCAACGCGCTGATCACTAATTTCAGAGACGTGAATCAGACCTTCGATGTCGCCTTCGAGTTGGGCAAAAGCGCCAAATTTAGTCAGGCGGGTAATCTTGCCTTCGATAAGCTGACCAACCTGGAATTTCTCGATGCGAGATTTCCACGGGTCATCTTGCAATTGGCGGATGGAAAGACCAATGCGTTTTTTCTCTTCATCAATGCTAATCACGCGCACGTCAACTTCCTGCCCAACTTCAAGAACTTCACTGGGGTGTTTCACACGTTCCCAAGAAATTTCAGAAAGGTGTACAAGACCGTCTGCGCCGTTGATATTGACAAAAGCACCGAAGTTTGCCAAGCTGGTCACGCGACCGGTATAGCTCGCGCCAACTTCAAGGTCTTCGATCACACGCTCTTTAATCGACTGACGCGATTCGTTGCTGGCAGCACGTTCCGAAAGGATTAGGCGGCGGCGTTCGCGGTCAACTTCAATGATCCGAACAGCAATTGCTTCACCTTGCATTTTGCCCCAGCGCTGTTCAGGCGTAGCGCCCACAGCCATGCTGCGGCGTACGGCACTGACCTGCGATGCGGGCACGAAACCACGCAAACCTTCAACATCAACCAGCAGACCGCCCTTGTTGAAACCGCTTACTTTGCCTTCGTAAACAGTTTCTTCTTTGAGCATTTTGTCCACAAGTTCCCATGCTTTCATTTCTACCGCGCGGGTATAGGAAAGCACGACGTTGCCGTGTTTGTCTTCGGGGCTTAAAATATAAACTTCAACTTCTTGCCCGGCTTCAAAGGTCGCACGTTTTTCAGGAGAGATGTCATCCAGAGCACGCCCTGCGATAATCCCTTCCGATTTTGCACCAATGCTAACGAGAATTTGGCTGGGGGAAACACTGGCAATCATGCCGGTGCGAATTTCACCACGTTGCGGGAGATCAACTTTATACTCTTCCGCATCCAAAAGCTCAGCCATGCTGGGCAAATTATCCATGCTTTCTTCTTGCATTTGTACTACGTTGTCTTGCTCCTGGGGATTTTCTTCCACAGCGTCCTGCCCTTTGAGAGCATCTTTCTCTTCCATCATTCACTTAACTCCAACTTTCAAAATTTATACGCCGCATTATACAGGTTATCTAATAACTTGACAACCCTTGTAATCATATTAGGGTGAGTTATAATCGCCCTTCGAGGTAAACAATTTATGCCAACAACCTATCCTTTTACAGCCATTGTCGGGCAGCAACGCATGACACGCGCCCTCATTCTTAACGCCGTCGATATTCGTATTGGAGGCGTTCTTATTCGTGGTGAACGTGGCACCGCAAAGTCAACCGCCGCCCGTTCCCTAGCACAACTTTTACCGGCTGTGAATGTCGTGCAGGATTGCCGCTTTGGATGCGATCCTGAACAGCCTTCAAGCTGGTGTACGGAATGCCGCGAACGCGCCGCAGGTGGCGAGTCGCTTCCGTCAAAAAAACGACCGATTCCTTTTATCAATTTACCGGTATCTGCCACCGAAGACAGGGTCGTCGGGACTTTAGACATTGAACAAGCCATTCAAAAGGGTGAACGCCACTTTGAAGCCGGCATTCTCGCATCGGCTAATCGCGGCTTACTCTACATCGACGAAGTCAACCTGCTCGATGACCACGTTGTGGATGTGCTGCTTGATTCTGCCGCCATGGGCATGAACATCGTCGAACGCGAAGGGATTTCCTTCTCACATCCGGCGCGCTTCATCCTCGTCGGCACGATGAATCCCGAAGAGGGTGATCTACGCCCACAACTGCTCGACCGCTTTGCGCTTTCGGTCGATATTGTAGGAATCCGCGCTGCGCGTGAGCGCGTTGCCATCATGGAACGCCATCTTGCCTTTGAAGAAGACCCCGAAGGCTTCCGTGCGCGGTGGCAGGACAAAGAAGACGAACTCTCGCAACGCATTGCACATGCCCGCACACTCGTGGATAAAGTCACCTACTCCAACCGCGATCTACTATCCATAGCGGCACTAACTTCTTCGTTAAATGTTGACGGTCACCGTGCCGACCTCGTGATTCTGAAAACAGCACGCGCCCAAGCCGCATTCGACGGGCGAACCGCCATTAACGATATGGACATCGCTCTCGCTGCAGAGTTAGCGCTTCCGCATCGCATCAATCGCACGCCTTTCAATCAAGAAGGCATGACACCCGGACAACTGCGCGAACGCATCGAAGAATTGCGTGAACAAGCCGCTGAAGAAGAAGGGGAAATGCAGGAAAGCACGGAAGGCGAAAGCGGGCAGGAAAAAAAAACTTAAATTCGGATGAGGGCACCGAAGAGGGTTCTGAACAGGCACAAGCAGATGCTGCCCCACAAGACCCTGGTGCCCAAACCGACGCAAGTTGGTGGGAAGGTGGCAAGCAAATAGATGCGGGGGAAACGTTTAAGGCGCGGTCTTTCAACACCCCACTCGATAAAATATCGCGCCGCCAAGCCGGGCGACGCTCTACTACACGCACAAAACGCAAACATGGACGCTATATTCGCGCCGTGCCTGCTAACGGAAATTTAGACGATGTTGCCTTTGATGCGACCTTACGCGCAGCAGCGCCCTACCAAACCCAACGCACCGAAGAACGTAAAAAGGTTGCCTTTGCTATCAAAAAAAGCGATATTCAGCGCAAAATTCGTGTCAAAAAAGCTGCCAACTTGGTGCTTTTTGCAGTGGATGCAAGCTGGTCGATGGCGGTTGCCGAGCGCATGAATGCCACCAAAGGGGCAATTCTTTCTCTTTTGACCGATGCTTACCAACGTCGTGACCGTGTCGGGTTGATCGTCTTCCAGAAAAACCGCGCGACCTTAATTCTCCCGCCAACCAATTCTGTCCAGTTGGCACAGCGCGCACTTGTCGATATCCCTGTCGGTGGAAAAACACCGCTTTCGGCAGGCATCTTGATGGCAACCGAAGTTTTGCAACGTGAAAAGTATACCCATCCCGACGTGGAACCGCTGCTAATCGTCCTAACGGATGGCGCGGGCAATGTTGCCATTGGCGACCAACCACCCAACGAAGAAGCCTATCAATTTGCGCGTCAGATTGCTAAGGAAGAAATTCGCAGTATCGTTATCAATATGGAACATGAGAGTTTCGATCAGGGCTTGGCGTGTAAACTGGCTGATGAGTTTAACGGTCTTTGTATGACCTTAGATGAACTCAAGGCAGAAAACCTTTACCATGTCGTCAAAAAGGAAATGCGCTAAAAGCTACTATGCTGAAACCCGTTTATTGGAAAACCTTCCCGCTCGACTTTCTGCGCATCCAACTCGGCTTCGCGCTTTACGGCATCTCGATCGTCCTAATGATCAAATCTAATCTTGGCACAAGCTCATGGGCTGTGTTAGATGTGGCACTCTCAAAAATCACGGGGCTGACGGTTGGCAGGATGACCATCCTTTCCGGCTTTGTCGTCCTGCTCATCGCCCTCGCCATGCGCGAACAGATCGGCTGGGGTACGCTCAGCAATATGCTTTTCATTGGACTTTGGCTTGATTTTTTCAATCCCTTCTTCCCCAGTATTGAACACAATCTCGTCACCCAATCCGCGATGCTGCTTAGCTCCGTAGTTGTGATGGGCAACGCCAGCGCCATCTACATCGGCGTGGATGCAGGCGCAGGTCCGCGTGACAGTTTGATGCTCGCTATCAATCGCGTTTTTGGCGTCAGTATCCGCATGGCGCGTACAAGCCTAGAGTTGACCATCATCCTTATCGGCTGGCTGCTGGGCGGACCGGCAGGCATTGGCACAGCCATTTTTGCATTATTGATTGGTCCCGCTGTGCAATGGGGATTTAAAGTCTGGAAGGTCGAGCCGCATAAAGCAAACGGGCATTAATTCTGAGAGAATCTAATATCCTGAGTGTAACTGCCTGCCTCATGATGTGCATCACTGCGAGCGGCTGGCTGGTAAAACTCAACTTTGAGAAGCAGTCTCCCGCTCTGTTTAGAAAATTGCTTCACCCCGAAAAACATTGGGTTTCACAATACATGGGCAGTTACAAAAAAACGTGCTTTATCATTTCTTCAAACCACGATTATGATATACTCGCGTCGCTACATTTCATAGGAAATATCAGGAGAAACGCCAATGAAACGCTTGATTCCCATAGTCTTAGCCCTTAGTATCTTTCTAAGCAGTTGCGGTGGTGCAACAGGCGATTTGACTGCCCCTCTCGCCGAGGAAGAAACGACTCCAACCATGAGTGTTGAAGAAATCCGTGCAACAGCAGACGTGTTGGTTTATGAAATGCTGACCCAAACCGCAATCGCTATGCCAACAAACACTCCGCTTCCGCCGACGGCAACACCACTACCACCAACAGTGACACTTGCACCAACAGCAACCCCAGAGTCAATACAAGCTGAACCAACCGCCGCTAGGATAAGAGCAACACCAACTGAAGCAACTGCTCCCACTACGGCTGTTTTACCAACGAATACCGCAGTAAGCCCCGCAGAGACTTATAGCTGTACCGAAAAACCTCTTACTGCTTGGGATGTACCCAGCACTACAATCACGGTCAAAAACACCCTTGCCGATACAACAGGATCGGTTTTCTTGTGCATCGTAACCAGCGATGGTCAAGCAGGGTATATCAGTATCCCGTTTGGTGGTTCAGCGCAGGTGCCTTACGGCACTGTCACCGCAACAGGCTGGGCGACCGGCGCAAAAAGTTTCAACGACACCATTTTCTTTGAAGTCAAAACAACTGAACCAAAGCAAATTTTTATCGAAAACGGGCGTATTTATTTGCGTGGTGGCTGTTACCCCAACTGCTAACCCTAAAACAACACACACCATCTTAAATCAAAACGGCACTTGAAAAGTCAAGTGCCGTTTTCAGTCGGGGCGCCGGGATTTGAACCCGGGACCTCTTACACCCCATGCAAGCGCGCTAGCCGGGCTGCGCCACGCCCCGATTTGAGCGAGCGGTATTATAGTACGCTTTCCAAAATATAGCAATAGAAAAACGCAGCAAAAAAGGAACCAAAATGACCGCATCCACGCCACGCGCCAAAACCCCTTTATGATAAAATAGCCAAACCCCAAAACAACTCCGGAGTTTGCATGCCCGATATGATCCAAGTCACCATTGATAGTGTGCGCGTCAGCCTCATGTCCCCCCAGCGTATTATCCTCCTGCGCGAGATGAGCGGAGAACGCACCCTGCCCATCTTTGTAGGACCCTACGAAGCCGAAGCCATTACCGTTGCTCTGCAAGAGATCGAAATGGCGCGCCCCCTTACTCACGACTTGCTCAAAAACGTCATTACCACCTTTGGCGCACGCCTTGTACAGGTCGAAATTATCGCCCTGCGCGAAAAAATCTTCTATGGCAACCTCGTCGTCGAAAAAGACGGCAAACTCATCCACATCGACTCGCGTCCGACCGACGCCATCGCCATGGCAGTCCGCGCCCACATCCCCATCCTCGTCGATCCCGCAGTGATGGATAGCGCCGGCATTCTGCCCGAAGAAGACCTACAACACGAAACCCAAAGCCGAGCGCTTGAAGACAAAGACCGTCTCTCAATCTTTGAAGACTTCTTCGACAACCTCGGCGAAGACAAAGACCTACCTCCCGTAAGCGATGATCGCATCGCCCCTGACGACGAGCCTTGATACCGCTATGAATGACATAATGCCCGAAGAAAACACCGCCCCCGCTGCCCCAGGCATCCCGCACAGCCGCGAAGCCGAAGAAGCCGTCATCGGGGCGGTGCTGATTAACCCCGAAGTCTACTACGACGTAGCCCAATTCCTGCAAGCGGACGATTTCTACATCCACCGCCTGCGCTGGATTTGGGAAGCATTCACATCTCTGCACGAATCACGCATGCCCGTTGACCTGCTAACCGTCACCGAAGCGCTGGCAGCCAAAGACCATCTCAACGAGATCGGCGGTCCCGCCTTCCTGACCTCGCTCGTTAACCAAGTCCCCACATCCCTGCACGCCGAAGCCTACGGACGTGTCGTCGAGGCGCATTCCATTCGCCGCAAACTGCTGGCAGCCGCCAACAGTGTCGCCACAATGGCGTATGATGAAGAAACCGGCATCGACGATGTGATGGACAGCGCCGAAAAAGAGATTTTCAGCGTCAGCGAACGGCGTATGACCCACGACGTCGAGCCAATCAAAGCCGTGATGAGCAAGGTCTACGACAACATCGACGAGCTTTCCAAACGTGACGAAGAAGTTTCGGGCGTCCCGACTGGCTTCAAAGACCTCGATAAACTACTCTCCGGCTTAAACGCCTCCGACCTACTCATCATCGCCGGTCGCCCCGGTCAGGGTAAATCCGGCTTTCTGATGTCCGTTGCGCGCAACGCCGCTGTGCTGCACAAAAAGCATGTCGCCGTTTTCTCGCTCGAAATGTCGAATGAACAAGTTGCCCAGCGTATGATCTCACAAGAGACCGGCATTGACGCCCAACGTCTGCGCACGGGCAAACTCAACGACGACGAATGGCCCAAATTCACCCATTCGATTGAAATGTTCTCCGACACAAAAATCTTTCTCGATGACACGCCCGCCGTCACGCCGCTGCAACTGCGCACCAAATGTCGCCGCATCCACATGGAATATGGGCTTGACTTGGTCGTCATCGACTATTTGCAGCTCATGGGCGGAGAAAGCCGCAACGACAACCGCGTGCAGGAAGTCTCCTACATTTCACGTTCGCTCAAAATTCTGGCGCGTGAACTGAATGTCCCCGTCCTAACCGCTGCCCAGCTTAGTCGCGCCGTTGAGCAACGTTCTGACAAGCGCCCCGTGCTCTCTGACTTGAGAGAATCGGGCAGCCTCGAACAAGACGCCGACATCGTCATGTTCATCTATCGCCCCGATCAATACGAGAAAGAAACCCAAAAGCAAAACGTGGCAGAAATTATCGTCGCAAAGCACCGTAATGGGCCTGTTGGGTCGGTAGAGCTGGTCTTCCAGCCGCATCTCGCCAAATTTGTAGATGCCGCCAAACAGCATGTCAGCTTCAACGAGCCGCCACTCCCCCCA
>JANTFU010000071.1 GCA_024763295.1 Anaerolineales bacterium | reverse complement strand
GTGCGGCGGCTTGTGCAGTAACATTAGATGAAGCCCGCATCCAAGCTGTGTTGGATGAGATTAATGCCTATCGCGCGGCATCCAATTTGCCGCCTTATTCCCTCAATGAACAATTAACAACGGCAGCGCAAGCCCACGCGGCGGATATGGCGTGCAATCAGTTTTTTGTGCATGAAGGCTCAGACGGTTCGGTGCCCCAAACGCGCGCTGCGGCGGCGGGGTATACCGGCAGGGTTACGGAGAATGTGTATGGCAGCTATCCACCCTTTACACCGCAGGAAGTGACCGATTGGTGGCGGCTCGACCAAACTGACCCGAACCATAACCTGAATTTATTGAGCGCGACCTATACGGAAGTAGGCATCGGCTACGCTTTTTACGAGAATTTTGGCTTTTATGTGGTTGTCTTTGGGACGCCGTAGCACATTTCTGGGCAGTGTTTTGATGATGCAATGAATGAGAATGTTATGAAATTGTTTGGAGAGCATAAGTACCTGAGCAAAAGTTTTCTTGCATTCGCAATGCGACATTTATCGCTTTTTAGGGGCAGGCGACATAAATGTCGCGCTACGTTTTACTAGATTACTTTTGCTCGATTACTTATCAAGCCCAAGGGCGAGTGCTTTGGTAAGGGGATTCTGAAAGTCATCAGGGATTAGGCAGCTACTTTTAGCGCTTACTAATCCCTGATCCCTAATCGACCAATTTCTATGCAACTGCTTTATCGCCTTGCCAACACCGCCCTCGGCAGATTCATCATCCAGATTCTTTTCAATAAAATGTCTTTTCTCATCCCTGCAAAACGTCTGCGCGAAACAGAAACATTAATCGCCTTTCAGCATCCCCAGCCGAGTTATCCCGTTCACATTTTGTTGATGCCTAAATTGGCAGTAGCAAACTTCGGAGCGCTCGATACCAATGACCCTGCCTTTTTGCGCGATCTGGTTGAAGTCGTACAAAGTCTTGTTGATGAGTTCGATCTCACCGAGCAGGGCTACCGGCTGATTGTCAACGGAGGGAAATATCAGGATTTCCCGCATCTGCATTTTCATCTGATTTCCGGGGCGTAAATAAACGCGTTTTATAGACTTGGAGCTGCCCCCGCCATCTCCCTTTGGGAGATGGTTAGGATGGGGAAAACGACAGCCTATCGCGCATCACTGCATACCGCACGACATCAGTTAATACAAGTTCTGCTGCGACATGCTATAATAGAATTATCTCGGGGATGACAGGCTTCGACGGAGGAGGCTGATCCCAGACTGCGAGCCGAGCGGCACCGATCTCGTTAACTCAGTGCAAAAAAACAAGTGCCAATAACCGCACATCCTACGCTGCTATGCCCCTCGCTGCATAAGCGAACCCCATAGTAGTCCGGTCTCATAGCTAGACCGCGTCCTCCTGTACCGAACTCCGTCGGGTCACAGGTTTGGGCGACACAAAGACGGAGTGCCGCGCACCATGCCGCTAAATGCGTGAAAGAGGGCTTTCGGGTCCAAGCGGCTGACCGAGTGTCTTTCCTGTCGATTGAGAAGCACTCGGTGACGATCATCAATCGACTACGCTCGTAGACGTTTGGAGGTCGAGTCTTTCGGACGCGGGTTCGATTCCCGCCATCTCCACTCAAAAGCATCAGTTTTTGCTGGTGCTTTTTGCTTTATACTGACCCGCTCCTCTCATTTTATCTTTTCAAAATATGGGGATGCTCACTGTACCCGATAGGATAGCTGAGCAGAACGGAGAGAAGAACATTGCTCTATCTACGTTTTTTCTATGCCATGTTAACAAGATTCTTGCATGTGTGCAGTATCCTTGTAGCAGTTATTAAACGAAATCTTTTCTATAGGAGTAGAACATGGGCAAAATCATTGGTATTGACTTGGGTACCACCAACAGCGTTGTCGCTGTCATGGAAGGTGGTCAGCCGACCGTCATTTCGACAGCCGAAGGCGGACGTCTGGCTCCTTCAGTGGTTGCCTTTAACAAAAACGGGGAACGCCTTGTCGGTCAGACCGCAAAACGACAGGCGGTAATTAATTCAGAGAACACAATTTACTCAATCAAACGCTTTATTGGTCGCCGCTACGACGAAACCGCAGCTGAACGCGCAATGGTTCCCTTCAAAGTGATCGAAGGACCTTCAAACGATGTCCGCGTGAGCATCCCGGTGACTGGGCGCGAATACAGCCCGCAGGAAATTTCTGCGATGGTACTCGCCAAACTCAAAGCAGACGCCGAATCTTATCTCGGTGAAACGGTCACCCAAGCTGTTATCACCGTCCCGGCTTATTTTAACGATAGCCAGCGCCAAGCCACGAAAGATGCGGGAAAGATCGCCGGCCTCGAGGTGATGCGTATCATCAATGAGCCGACTGCCTCCGCTTTGGCATATGGTCTGGATAAAAAGACAGACGAGACGATCCTGGTCTTCGACTTGGGTGGCGGTACTTTTGATGTATCCATCCTTGAAGTGGGTGACGGCGTAATCGAAGTCAAAGCTACAAATGGTGACACACACCTCGGCGGCGACGACTGGGACCAGAAAATTGTCCACTGGGCAGCCGATGAATTCAAAAAAGATCAGGGCATTGACCTGCGCGAAGATCGTCAGGCGCTCCAGCGTTTGCGTGAAGCCGCAGAAAAAGCCAAAATTGAGCTTTCCACCGTCATGGAAACTGAAATCAACCTTCCCTATATTACGGCTGATGCCTCGGGACCGAAACATTTACAGTTGAAATTGACCCGTGCCAAATTTGAGCAGATGACTGAAGACTTGATTCAACGCTGCAAAGTTCCCTTTGAAGCTGCGCTCAAAGACGCCGGCATGAAAGCCGCTGACCTAGACGAAGTTGTACTGGTTGGTGGTTCCACCCGTATGCCGATGGTACACGATCTCGTCCGTAGCTTAACCAACGGCAAAGAACCTCACAAGGGCGTCAACCCCGATGAAGTCGTTGCGATTGGCGCAGCCATCCAAGGCGGCGTACTCGCCGGTGATGTCAAAGACATCCTCCTGCTAGATGTGACCCCGCTTTCCCTCGGCGTCGAAACGATGGGCAATGTGATGACCGTGATGATCGAACGCAACACGACCATCCCTGTGCGCAAGACTGAAGTCTACTCGACTGCCGCTGATAACCAGACGGCTGTAGACATCCATGTTTTGCAGGGTGAACGCCCGATGGCGACAGACAATATGTCTTTGGGACGCTTCCGTCTCGATGGCATTCCGCCCGCACCGCGCGGTGTACCGCAAGTTGAAGTGACTTTCGATATTGACGCAAACGGCATCTTGAACGTAACCGCCAAAGATAAAGCGACTGGCAAAGAACAAAAAGTAACTATCACCGCTTCGACAAACCTCGATAAGAGCGACATTGATCGCATGGTCAACGAAGCTAAATCACACGAAGCTGAAGACAAAAAGCGCCGCGAAATGATTGATCTAAAAAACGGTGCCGACCAACTCAGCTACCAGACCGAGAAAACGCTCAAAGAACTCGGCGATAAGATTTCTGACAGCGATCGTACCGACATCGAAGGCAAGATTGAAACCCTCAAGAAAGCTGCCGAAGGTGATGATGCCGTCGCCATCAAAGCTGCGACAGAAGACCTGCAAAACGCTTTCAACGCCATCAGCCAACAGCTCTATCAGCAAGGCGAAGGCGCACCCGATATGGGCAATATGGGCGGCGCAGGCGCTCCGCCACCGCCCCCCGCAGGCAACCCTGACGATGACATCATCGAAGGCGAAGTCAGCGAAGGATAAAAAACATAAACTTCCGAAATCATAAAGATTTCGGAAGTTTTCTTTAACGTCAAAACCGCTAAAAATCGAGCAGCTTTATCTTTCGAGAAGACCATCGGCGGTCTGGTTTTGACGATATTATGCAACGGACCATCGACGCTCAACAAAATTTCGCGCATCCGCACCTCCCCTCACCCTGACTTCGCTTCGCTCAGGTCTGTCCCTCTCCCAAGTTGGGAGAGGGGACTCATTAAAAACTTCGTGCTCCTTCGTGTGCTTCGTGGTTAAAAATCCCCCAACACCGCATCCAACTCCCTCACCAGCCTCACCGCATCCTCCTTCGAGAAGACCATCGGCGGTTTGATTTTGACGATATTATGCAGCAACCCATCGACGCTGAGCAGGATTTGGCGCATCCGCATCTCCTCGACGAGACGATGTGTCTCAGCGGTAGCAGGTTCGAGTGTGGCGCGATCCGTGATTAAGTCGGTGCCCCAAAAAGGTGGCTAGCCCCCTCGTTTGGTTGGATTAAGCCTATGTTTGTTCCTCGGCTATCAGTTCCAGAAAGATGCTAACGATTCTGGGTTCAAATTTGGTGCCTGCCTGCTCTTTAATATGTGCCAAGACTTTTTCCATACTCCATGCCGGGCGGTAAACACGATCGGATGTCAGGGCGTCAAAGGTGTCGATGATTGTAAAGATGCGTGCTGCAAGAGGGATGTCTTCCCCTGCCAAGCCTCGGGGATAGCCTTTGCCATCCCAGCGTTCGTGATGATTGTAAGGGATGTCGACAGATGGTTTTAAAAACGGGATATTTGATAACATCTCGTATGCAAGCGTGGGGTGTAATTTCATTATTTCCCATTCTTCCTCTGTTAGAGAGGATGCTTTTAGTAGAATGCTATCGGGGATCCCCATTTTTCCAATATCATGCAAAATGGCACCTCTACGAATATAAACCAGTTCTTCTTCGGGAATACCAATTCGGCGTGCCAACTTTATGGTTGTATTGACAACGCGCATGGAATGTTTGTCCGTGTTCGCGTCCCTTAAGCCGAGTGCCAGAGACCAGCCTTTTAAGGTTTCATCGTAGGCGGTTCTCAATTCTTGTTCAACACGTTTTCTTTCGACAAGTTCAGCTTGTGAAAGCCTGTATAGTCTGGAAATCTCTTCTGCTGCCTTGACGATATTCAGCCCCTGAACGTCGTTCGTTACAGATAGAATGGCGTTGGTTTCTTCGAGTTGCTTTTTTAGCAGGCGTAACTCATTACGGCTTTGATTTAGTTCTTGAACGATCTTTCCTGACTCGGTTGTATCTTTAACGACCAAGAAAAGTCCCATTTTTTCACCCTGTTTTCCGGCGTATAGGATCATGGAAATATAGCGAAGTTCGTTATCTTCCAATTCAAGGTTGATATTTTCAAGTGTGATGGGCTCCCTTTTCCAGGCGAGTAGTTCTCTTATATAGGGTTCCAACCCAACGATCTCAGGAAAATGATTGGTTAGTTTTTTCCCTATTTCAATATTCCTGTCTGGGAGAAATTCTGCCAACTCCTCAGATATATATTGAATATGTAAAGATGAATCTGCCCATAAAAAACCAACGGGTTGATTTTTTATGAGGAAGTGAGCAACGTTTTCGTAGTCTTCACCAAGTTTTTTGAAGGGTTTTGTAGGCATAAGCTTAATCCAACCTTCTTGCCAATTCATAAAAAGCTTCTTCCACCCCTTTTCCTGTTTTGGCGCTGGTCGTGAGTTCATAAGTCACGTTCAGGAGCATTGCCTGCTCATGTATTTGGGCTTTGGTAAGCTGAATGCTCTCTGTGAGGTCTTCTTTATTGCCGACCATAATGATAGGGATGTTTGGACTGACTGCATTGAGTTGGGAATGATATTTTTTCAACGAGTTCAACGTTTCTGGTCGTGTAAGATCACAAACAAGGATTGCTCCTTTGGCTCCCTGCAAATAACTTGCCTGAACACCTGAAAATTCTTCGCTGCCTGCCAGATCCCAAATTAGCATATTCACCGTCGTGTCTGGATTAAGTTCGATTGATTTTCTGGATATCTTGACGCCGATGGTGCTCAGATAGCGACCGCTGAAACGGTCGTATACATAGCGCTCGATCAGGCTGGTCTTCCCTACAGAGAAGTCACCCAGTAAGCAGATTTTTTTTTGAAGAATAGTTGTCATGGAGTGTGTTTTGAAACCCTTGATTATTGCGTTATTTATGATCAATCCATAGGCTGTTAACCCAACCTTCTATGTTAGGTTTGTTCGCCACTTCTCGACGAAGATAAAGCCAACCATTGTCTTGATCCAAGATGATAAAACGTTCACCTTCGTAGAGTATGTCCAAGACGGGGTTTTCTATGCCCGGACCACTGCGAATATTTACATTCCCGACGGCAACACCCTGATCCGGTCGCAGGGTCTGCGTAGGGAAGGGTGTGTCGGTGGGGTTTTCTGTGATCGTTGGTTCTAGTGTAAACGTGAGTGTTGGCATCGGTGTTTGTGTAGGTATGTAAGTTGCTGTTGGTGTTGCCTGTGGAAAAGCATAGGGCCATAAACGGATGGTAAAAATGCAAGAAAAAATGAAAAATGATAATAACAAAAGAAGTGCGACAAGAATGGTGAAGACCGTTTTTTTTTGTTTGGATGATATTTCTGTCGGTTTAAGAATATCATAGGGATAAAGTAGGGGGCGTAAGTCATTCTCTAAAGACGGGATATTGTCCATGTTTCCGTCAAAATCACGAAATACCTGCTCATATTTGACGTTAATCTCGCTAACGACCAAACGCAATAGGGCATTATACCCCTGCGGGATCGTGCCACTAAGCACCGCTGCGACGTAGATATCCTGAGATGTTTGGAGCAGAATTAATTGCTCGCCGTATTTGATTTCGTTGAGTTCGCCGCCCTCGCCGAGGGAGTCTTGGGCAAAGTCGCGGATGGCGGTTAACATACCACTAATTAAGTCCAGGTCATCGCGTAATTCTCGATTTGTAGATGTTTGGGCGAGAAGCAAGCCGCTGTGGCGGTGGATGATGAAAACATATTCGATTTGGTAGGGGAGGGTGTCACGGAAAAACAATTCTCCGGCGGAAATACCCTGTAATTGGGCAGTAATCCTTTCGGCTGGGCTGCGCTTGCGCATCCGCCGATCCAGATTACGGATTAATTCGTTAATCGCTTCAGAAACAGCCTTCGTAATAGTTTCGCCAATCACGGGATAGAGTGTATCAACGATGTCCTTTTTTTGGGTACGAACCTGTTGTCGGAGAGCAAGACCAATCAACGGACCAAGCGTTTCTGCCATATCTTGGGGTGCATCTTGAAGGGTCTTTTTGATGAGCCCCGCCATCATGGGCGTGAGCCGTTCAGCCAATTCTTCTTCGGCATTGCTGTTGTTGCGTTCTAATCCACGCAGGGCAGAAGCATTGGATTGGGTTTGATAATTTGTTTTTTCGGCGCTTTCTTTGAGCGCCTGTATTTCGCTAATGATATTGCTGAAGCGGATTTGAGTAGCTTCTTCGCTGGCAGATATCTCTCGTTGCCATATCTGGAATTTCCTGTCCAGAGCTTCCAATTGTTCGCGTTCTTGTCCAACCAGAATAGAGCGGACAGCATGAAGTAAAGCATCGTCCACTTGATGTGTGGACGATGCTTCTTGTTGGATTGCTTGTCCTTCAGACTTCTTATTAAAGATGGACATTTTTAATTATTGGCTTGCTTCAGGTTTCTGTAAGCGGTGTCCCAATTCGATGAGCAAACTGCTGAGATCTGTGCTTGAAACTTTGCTCATATCAATCGTTGATGCCAAGCTAAGCAAATCTTGTTTAAGTTGATCCAATTCTTTTTTATTATTCTCTTCTAAAGAGTGAAGCGCTTTGCCTTGCTCGGTTTTTTGCGCCTGAATCTGATTGTTTAAATCTTTTTCTAAACGGGTCGTTTGGGTTTGTAGTTGCTCGGCAAGCGCATCTGTTTTATCGGTTAATGTTTTTTGTAATGAACGCAATGCAGTTCTTTGGGTTTCGTCTTGTTTGTCCAGCTTTTCTTCTTGCTCTCGTTTTTGTGTGCGCAAATCGGAAGCAGTTTGATCGCTTTGGGTTTGCATCTGTTCCGTCAGCGTTTTTTTCATTGTCTGTAACGCGGCACTATGGGTGGTTGCTTGAGCAGAGAGTTGTTCGCCTATTTCCGTGCGCAGACCAGCTATTTGGGTATTCATGCTATTGCGAAGTTCTTGTAGCCCTTCGCTGATTTGGACTGAAAGTTTCTGCTGGATTTTATCGACACGATTGCTGAGCGTTGCCAAACGCTCATCGGTAGCTTTGGCTTGGTCACCATAAAGAATGCTGCGCAGACTTTCCAGCTCTGTCGCGACATTACCCTTTTCAGGTATTTGACCATCACCGTTTTTCGATGATTTTTCCTGACTATTTTTCTCTCCAGTAATACGCTTTAGCATCATGACCTCCTTAATAGCATGATAAATATAACCATGTCTAATTCTAGCACTTTTTTTTCACATTTTCTTGCAGACGTACTCACAAAATATTCGTGTCGCTAATGACTCATCTGTGAAAATACCAAATTCAACTCCCTCACCAACCGCGCCGCATCGTTCTTTGTGAAGACCAGCGGCGGTTTGATTTTGACGATATTATGCAGCAGCCCATCCACACTGAGCAGGATTTGACGGTCACGCATCTCCTCGACGAGACGATGTGTCTCAGCGGTAGCAGGTTCGAGCGTGGCGCGATCCCGCACCAGCTCGATGCCGAGAAAAAGCCCCTCGCCGCGCACATCGCCGATTAACGGGTAGCGCTCGCGCAGTTCCATTAATCCTTCTTTCAAAAAACTGCCAACGTGCAGGGCATTCTCCTGCAATCCCTCCTGCTCAATCACATCCAGCACCGCCAAGCCGACCGCCGATGAGACGGGGTTGCCGCCGAAGGTGTTGAAATATTCCATGCCGTTGTTGAAGGCTGCCGCAATTTCGGGCGTGGTGACCACCGCCGCCAGCGGATGCCCGTTGCCGAAGGGTTTGCCCATCGTGACGATGTCGGGCGTCACGCCGTGCGCCTGAAAGCCCCAAAAATGCGTCCCGAAACGCCCAAAACCGTGCTGGACTTCATCCGCAATGCAGATGCCGCCCGCCGCGCGTGTGTGGGCATAGATCGCCGCCAAATAGCCATCGGGGAAAACAACCTGCCCGCCCGTGCCGATGATGCTCTCGCTGATATATGCCGCAATGCCGCGCCCGGCTGCCTCGACCGCATCAATTTCCGCCTGCGCATCGGCCGCGTAGCGCGTCACGGGGGCATCGTCATCGCGATAAATGCCACGATAAGCGCAGGGCAGCGTCAGCTTATGCACCCAATCGGGCGCGCCCGCCCCGCCCTTGCCGTCGAATTTGTAGGGCGAAATATCAATCAGCGAACTCAAATTGCCATGATACGCCCCCTCCAGCACCAGCATATCCTTCTGCCCCGTGTATGCCCGCGCCAACCGCAGCGCCAAATCGTTCGCCTCGCTGCCCGAATTGGTAAAAAAGCAGACCGAAAGCGGCGCGGGCAGGGTCGCCGTGAGCCGCTCTGCCAGCCGCACGATATTCTCATGCAGATAGCGCGTATTCGTGTTCAGCGCCGCCGCCTGTGCGCTCAACGCCGCCACCACACGCGGGTGCGAATGCCCCACATGGCAGACATTATTGACGCAGTCCAGATACGCCTTACCGTTGGCATCATACAAAAACTGTCCCTGTCCACGCACAATGTGGAGCGGCGTGTCATAAGATAAACTCAAAGCGGGATTAAGCGATAATTTCCTCTTTTGGATGATCGCCTGCGGCGCGAGACGAACCTGATTTTGGCTTGATTCCGCTGGTAAGCAGTATCGCGACAAAATGCGCGTCGCCGTTTCAGGGGCGACGGCGGTCAGCTTTTCGAGCGCAGCCCAAGCCGGTTTCGCGCTGATCTGGTGGTAGGCGTTGAAGCCCCCATCCCAGCCTTCCCCCGAGGGGGGAAGGGGCTGATTCTCCCC
>JANTFU010000070.1 GCA_024763295.1 Anaerolineales bacterium | reverse complement strand
CCCTTCCTCATGGCATGAAAGTCCCGTAGAGACTAAAAAAACATAGCCCATAGGGCTTCCAAGTACTGAGGAAGTGGCTTTAGCCCGCACGAATCAAAGGTAGGAGACAATCTCACCGCACTACCTAGCGACTTTGCGTGAGACCTTTCAAACAACCGCCGAAGCAATCTTCTGCGAACGATGAGACCGCTTCGTCGCAAAAGCGCGCTCCTCGCGGAGTCCTCTACATAAGAGCAGTTATTCGCTTTCGGGTGCTACATAAAGCGGGCTATCTTGAATGGCAAGCATAATCTCGTCCCAAAAGGCTTCTACATCGGGATAGGGGTAGACGCGCTCTAATTCACTGCGGGCGGTTTCGGTATCGCCGGAGTAAATGTAAGCGAGAGTCATTGGCAGAACGCTGCACTTTGTGCTTTCGTCCCATTCGCCGTAATCGCCCGGTTTTGCCTCTTCTGCAATCGCGGTATATTCGAGAATATCGGCTGTGTATTGGTCGGGGAAGAGCGGACTGGCAGGTTTGTAGGTTTCTTCAAGCGGATCGTAGACCAAGATGGCTTTGACGAATGGGGAGCCTGCGTAGGAGCAATATTGGTAGGCAAAAAGATCATCGTAGGTGATGAATTCCTGGATGCCGTCTTTGTCGAGGTCTTCAAACTGCCCCCCGGCATTGGATTCGGGCTTTTGATAGAGTAACTGCGGTTCTTCCCCGAGTTTATAGATGCGGGTGCCAAAACAGCAGTGTGCCCCGCCCGAATAAGTCTCGATAACTGCCTCGGGAATTTTGTCGCCGTTAATGTCGCTGCCCGTTAGCGGGTGGATGGCGGAGGCTTGTTCGATCAGAATGGTGTCGCTCCCGCTGTGCTCAATCATCAGGATGTCTTCAAATCCCATCGGATGAACGGTATTATGCCAAAGCCGCAGTCCGTATGCGCCAACGATGACTTCGTCGCCCAGTTTGTAGTCGGCGCCCGGTGAAATGGCTGCGGGCGGGAGCGGAGTTTCGCTTTCGAGCAGGTCTTCGGGCTGGACTTCGGGTGTAATGGTCGCAGTGGGCGTGGGTGTGTAGGCGCTTTCTGTCAATGCCATCGACAGGGTTTGCGTAGCGGCAATATCTGGCGTGGATGTGGCGGTAGCGGTTGGACTGGCAGTTGGAGTGCTGGTTGGCGGGATGGGCGTGGGCGTGGGAACCGGCACAACCAAACCGCAGGCAAGGCTAAAGAGTACCAAGAGCGGCAGTAGGCGATGGGCTTTTTTCATCGCCGCCCTCCCTGCCACCATTTGAAGGTTTTGAGCGCCGAGCCGCCCAAAAATTCGCGGGCAAGGGAATTGTCGGGCACAAGGTTGGCATCCAGAGGTAGAAACCATTCCAAGAAGGCGAGTAGGCGTTTGGCTTCGATATGTTCGCGTGAACTGTGCGGCACTTGGCGCAGCAGTGGCTCGGCAAATTTCTTGAGCGCGGAAAGTTCGTAGACCAAGGCGGAATTGAACATCACATCCGCGTTTTCTTGATAGGGGTAAATGTGGCGTTTCTCACCACGCCGTACCGATTCCCAGCGTGAGATGGTGTCTTTGGCGCTATAACCGCGTTCACGCGCGTCGCGCACGATCCGCCGCAAGAGGCGCGTATCTGTGGTGGAGACGCGGTTGTGGCGGTCGAGATTGAGTTGGGTGAGTGCAGAGGTATAAATGCGGAAGGCTTGCGACTGAAGCTCAAAGGGGATTAGGCGCGGGTTCATGCCGTGAATGCCTTCGAGAATGACGAGTTGCCCATCGCGTAGTTGTACTTCTTCGCCGGGTTCGCTGGTGCCGGTTTTGAAGTTGTAACGTGGCATTTGTACTTTTTTGCCGCGTGTCATTTTGGTCAGATCTTCGGCGAGGCGTGCTAAATTGAGCGCTTCGATGGTTTCAAAGTCGTAGTCGCCGTTCTCGTCGCGCGGGGTTTGGTCACGGTTGACGAAGTAATTATCCAACTCGAGCGGAAAGGGGGAGATTCCCAAAGCCAAGAGTTGTACCGTTAAACGGCGAGAAAACGTGGTTTTGCCCGAAGATGAAGGTCCAGCAATCAAGATTAGGCGGAGTTTGTCCCGTTGTTGTGCGATTTGGCGCGCGATGTCGGCGACATATTGTTCGTGTAATGCTTCCGAGACAAGCACAATTTCCTGTCCGCGTCCTTCGGCTATCGCATTGTTTAGCGCGCCGACATTTTCGATTCCCAAGCGTGTCAGCCAGCGTCCGTAGCGCTGAAAGGTCTCTAGCAATTGCGATGTGGTGTTCATGGGCAAGAGTTGATTGGGCATGTGACGGCGCGGAAAACGCAACACAAAGCCGCCGTTGCACTCTTGCAGGTCGAACCAGCGCAGGTAGCCGGTGGAGGGCACCATATAGCCGTGATGATAGTCTTTATGCTCGCCGAGTTTGTACAAGGTGAGATAATTTTTCTTGCGATGTTTGAGCAGATTGACTTTATCGTCTTGCCCTAGATCGGTGAAATATTGGATGGCTTCCTCGAGGGGAATTTCCTCGCGTACAAGTGGACGGTCGCTCTCGACCTCAGCTTGCATCCGTTGTGTGAGCATCCAAAGCTCTTCGGCAATTAACGGTTCCCGTCCCTCAACCTGACAGTAGTAGCCGCCCGAACTGACGGAATGGTCGATGGTCAGTTTTGCGTCGGGAAAGAGCTGCTGGAAGGCGTATTCGAGCAAGAAGGTCAGCGAGCGCCGGTAAACACGCGCGCCGTCTGCGGTAGCCATGCTGATGGGCGAGACGTTTGCCTCCTGTTGGATGGGGTAGCTGAGTTCGCGCAGTTCGCCGTTCACAACGGCGGCAACGATTAGCGTTTCTGTTTTGTCTGTGATTGCAGCGAAAAATTCGCCGAGGCTGGTGCCGCGTTTACCTTTTAGGGTGCGTCCGTCGTCAAGATGGATTTCGACACTTGGGCTGGCAGCGGTTATTTCGATGGTTGTATTCTTCATTTTGATTTCTTGATGTGTTGTTTAGATTTAAATTTGCCGGATTAGGTGTTCTGGTTTTTGCGCGTAGGTGTCGATGGATATTTCTTGGCGTGTCATGGCAAGGAGCGTCTCGTTGAGCAGTTGATTGATCGGCGTGGGGATGCCGACTTTTTTACCGGCACGGACGACTGCGCCGTTGAGATAATCTACTTCTGATTTGCCACGTCCGCCATGCAGGTCAATGTGGAAGGACGGCATTTTCCCGCCGCGTCCGCCGCCCAGTTTTTGGGCTGCCAGTGGACGCAACCAGCGCGGTCCTCGGGCTGCCCACGCAAGGGCTTTGACGGGCGTACCGGGCAAGTTGACGACGTTGATTTTTTGCGCGTCCATGACGGCGAGGGCTTCGCTGAGCATACGCATCTCAAAATCGTAGAGGTCGCCACGAGCAAAGAGTTCCGCCGGGGGCATGTCCAGAATGGCTGATGTGGCGTTGCCGACCAGATTGGTCAGCATTTTTGACCATTTCATGTCGGCGGCACGTTCGTAGAGCTTGGCGTTTAACAGAGCTGCGTTCATGGCTTGGACGAGTTTTTTTGCAAGCGGATGTTCGTTTGCGATGCCAATGCCGCGCAATTTTTCGAGCACGATGTCGCCTGCGTCGCGCCGCCCAACGGCAGAGGTAACTGTTCCGGCGATGACCATTTCGGGTCCGAGCATTTCGGCGATGGTCGGCTCATTGTCTACGCCGTTTTGCAGGCAGAGGATGGGCGGCATTTTTCCTGCGAGAGGCTCGATTTCTGTGAGCGCACTTTGGGTGTCGTAGGACTTGAGCGCGAAGAGAGCCACGTCGAAAGGTCCGTAGGCGAGGGCTTTTTCGAGGCTATCGGCAAAAACCAATTGGGCAGGCGGAAGCAGATTTGCTTCGAGGGTCTTGCGCCGTTTGTCCAGCGTGAGATCAAGCCGAAGTCCACGGGCGTTTAGCGCCGCGGCAACTTCGGGACGTTCGATAAAGGTCACTTCGTGTCCTGCTAACGCGAGGCTGCCGCCGATATAGGTTCCAATCGCGCCGGCACCGAAGGAGAGGATTTTTAGGGTGTTTTCTGACATTAATTATTTTTATCTAAGTGGTGATTGTCGTTGAGACCTTCAATATACCAGCGATGTTTGTCTGAAAAATAGGTGACGGTAGCAAAGCTGGTATTGCCAAAGCGAAATTGGGGTCCCTGATAGTTGGCGTGGGGCGCTACGCCGAGAATGGCTTTCATCATGTTGTTGAGAAAAGCGCCGTGTGAGACGATGAGGTAATTGGCGGGCGGACGCTCAAGCAGTTGCCGGAGGGCTTCGCCTGCACGCAAGTAGAGTGCCCAGTCGCCTTCGCCGCTTTCAGCAAACTTTTCGTAAGGATTGCGAAAATCAGGCAAGCGGTGTTCTTCGCGAACATCGGCATGTTTTAGACCGCTAATTTCGCCATTATGGCGTTCCATCCAGATGGGGTTGTATTCGATTTCCATGCCGAGCATGGCTGCGATGATTTCGGCGGTTTCGCGTGTGCGGCTGAGCGGACTGGCGAGAATATGGTCGAATTTGCGGTTTTCGGCTTTCCAGCGATTGGCGAGGGCGAGGGCTTGTTCACGTCCGCGTTTGGTGAGCGGAAAGTCGGCTTGTCCTTGGAAATAGCCTTCGGCGTTACCGACCGATTCTGCGTGACGTAGAAAAACGATGTGATGTTTGGTCTGTGTGGGCATGGGCTGTATTTTACCGCAGAGCATGGCACTGTGAGAAAAGAAGAAAGAGGAAAGAGATTGCGAGCGCTCTTTCCTCTTTCTTTTTGTGCCAAATGAATAGGTTTTTGCTGGTTTAGAACTGGATACCGTGCTTTTCTTGTAAAATTTTTGTGGTACGCTGCATTTCGGCGGCTTTTTGTGCAGAATCCCAGCCGAGGAAGGTGGCAGTCAGTTCGTTTAGTTCTTTGAGTAGGGCGTGGGTGAGCATACCAAGTTTGGCGATATGTGTGCGGCGCAAGATTAGGTCATCGAGGTGGATCACTTTTTCGCGGGTGAGCAAAAAGCCGATTTCGCGTTCGCTATATTCCACCAGATTTGCGAGGGGTTTGTCTTTGCCTTGCGAAATGAACATGGCAACATCTTCCACGCGGGAGCCGTAGCGCTCGTAGAGTTGTTCTAAGCGCCCCAAGCCAAGTTTTGTCCAAGCAGTGATGGCTTCCAGCTTTTTGGCGCGTTCATCTTTGCGACGTTCGTAATTGCGCCCGCCACCGATTTTGAGATCGTGTGTATGGCGCGTACGTTCTATTTTTAAGTAGTTGAGCGATTTATCGGTCACTTCTTCGGCGAAGGCACGGAACGACGTCCACTTGCCACCTACGAGCGAATAGATGGGATAGGTTTGTCCCGTCCACGCGCCGTTGAGCACCTGAATGGTGTGGTCGCGTGAAATTTGCCCGGTGGTCTTTGCGCCGCTATATTCGAGCGGGCGCACACCTGAAAATTGGTAAGCAATATTTTCTTGGCTGACGCTGATTTGCGGGAAGACGATCTTGATCATATCCAGAAAATATTTAATTTCTTCAGGCGTGCAACGTGCTTGGTCGGGGTCTTCGATGGGTAAATCAGACGTGCCAACCAGCACTTTGTCATAAAGCGGGTACAGCAACACGATACGCCCGTCTTTATTTTCAAAGAAAAATTCGTTGTTGCCGATTGCTTCGCGGAGTTCGGAGTTGTCGATAATCAGATGGGAACCTTTGGTACCGCCAATTAAACGGGTAGACAAGCCGAGGGTGGCGTTCGTTGCGTCGATCCACGGACCGGCGGCATTGATGACGAGCCGCGGGCGGACATCGAATTTTTCGCCCGTTATCTCATCCTGTAGGGTGACGAAATTCAGTTTACCGCCGATTACGCTGACGTAGTTTAGCGCACGCGCGTTGGGTTGGTCTGCTTCCGTGTCGAGGAGCATTTCGGTGGCGAGACGCTCCGGTTCCGTAATGGCGCCATCGTAGTAAGTGGCGGCATATTTGATTTTGGGGTTTAGCGCGGGGAAGCGCTTGAGTGCCACCTTGCGATTTTCAAAGCGATGAGGGGGAACGGTTTTTTGTGCGCGGGTGAATGTATCGTAAAAAATCAGACCGATCTTAATGACCAGTGCGCCGCGTTCGGCGGGGCGGTCGAGCAGATTTAGGAATTTCAGCGGGGCATTCAACAAGCCCGAGAAAATACGAAAGATGGGGATGGTAGTGGGTAACGGGCGCACGATGTGTGGCGCGTTTTCGATCATGCGGTTGCGTTCTTGCACAGCTTCGCGGACGAGACGGAATTCACCGTTTTCGAGGTAGCGGATGCCGCCATGCGCCATGTGCGAGGAGGCTGAACTTGCGCCGGAAACAAAATCGCCGCGATCAACGATGAGTACGTTGACACCGTTGATCGCAAGGTCGCGGAAGGTGGCAATGCCGTTGACGCCTGCGCCAACAACCAGCACGTCGATATCGGGCTTTTCTTGGATGGATTTTAAGATTTCGGAACGTTTCATATTTGATTTTCCAGCGAGCGTGTTTGAGCAAAAAAGATCGCTTTATTTTACCGTATCCTATTAGAGAAAAAAAGCACAATGTTGCTTTCGGTCAGGGCTTTCTTAAAGTCCCATGCTGTCATTGCGAGGCAGCTTTTCCGCCGAAGCAATCCCCGCAAAGTAGGGGGAGATTGCTTCGCAAGTGCGGCTCGCAATGAGGTTTTACAAGGAGACTTGGTAGTTACCGCGACTTTAAGAAAACCATGTGCTTTCGGTCAGGGCAAACGCAGATGAAATTTGGCATAAATGTAGTTGCTACCAAACCATCCACGAATACTGCACGAATAAACGAATAAAGCGCTAAAATTCGTGTATTCGTGCCTCATTCGTGGATGATTGGCGGGGAAAGCACAGACTCCTGCTGCCCGCAACAAAACTCTTGGTTAAAGAAACCGTCCACGAATACTGCACGAATGAACGAATAGATGACGCAAATTCGTGTATTCGTATCCATTCGTGGTAGTTGCTCAAAATGTTGTTGGTATGGTTTGCTCTAAAATCCTGGAAGCGAGAGAAGGCATGGTGTAGGCAAAAGAAATTCTATCTTGGAGATATTCATAAAAGTTGACATAGTTTTTCTCGCAAGTTTCTAAAATGGATAGAAATACATCCCAAGCTTTGGAGCCTTCTTTCACACGAGTTCCATTTGAGATTTTTCGTTTGATGACGACTTTTCGCAAAGCTCTTTCAGAGAGATTATTATCCAAAGGAACTTCCGGATAATCCAGGACTAGCAAAAGGTAAGCTTTTTTCTTGCCTGTCAATTGAATGCGCTGGTCTAATTCATCATAACCGGTGACCGTAGAAAATAAGCCATCAAACTCGGCAGAGAGTTTTTCTTTGAGTTTCTGAGATGGCTTCTTTTTATAATTGTCCAACTCTTCGTAATAGTCCCAGACTTTCCCTGTAAAATCTTCCAGGATTGTCTGATTATGGAGAAAAACAGGACGAATTTTCTCAAAAAGACGCACTTCATGCCACCAACATAATCCCCGAAGTTCGGTTATGTTATGAAACTGCGGTGCATCATCGGCTATGAGTATTCTTACATAATCGCCAAATTCTTTTGAAAATTCTCCATTTTCTGAAGGCTCTTCCAAGAAATTCAGGAGATTTCTCATCGTTTCCTGATTTTTGTGCCTTTTTGTGAAATAACTTGAATAATTCTTGTTGCCCAAAAAGATTGTGTGATGAGTTATCCCGTTTTCTCTTGCGCCTGTATCATCTGTTTGTTGATAGGGACTGCTTTCCAGCCCTGCTCCAACGATTTCTTTTCGCTCTTTCTCAAATTTGCCTACATGCTTCTTGCTAATGACGTTGGATATTTGTCCTGCTGAAATCACAATCCCTATTGAAGTTAGAAGGGTATGGATTTTGTTCTGCGTTACCCTCAATTGAAAATATAGGAGCAGGATAAAAGCCTCTATGCCACTCCCATACGATTGTCCGGCACATTCTTTGGGCATATCTGCTTCATAATACTTATTGATGCTTTTCGAATACAATTTCTCTAAACGATAGAGGACATTGTCAGTTTCAAATTTGATATTTTGAATGGTTACTTCACGATAACCGATAACCTGTACATCCTCTGGCAATTCACTGCGGTCTACTTTTATCGTTTCTTCCCTGTCTATCCTTATTCTCTTCTTACGGGCTTCACTGTTTTTTGAATTCTTATTCTTTCTTGGTCTTCTCTTCTTCTTTTTGTCTTGCCCCTCTTCGGTATCTGTTTTGTTAGGCTTTATCTTTGGTTTACCCTTGCCGCCTTTCAAGCGAGCTATTTCATCTCGTAATTCTTGGTTCTCTTTTTTGACCTTGTCCAATTCGCTTGTCAATACTTCTATATGACTTTAGTTTCGCCAAAAGTGCTGTAACAACTGTAAGAAACACCATAAAAGTTCGTTCTACAGTCCTGTGAGAATCGAAAAAAGCGGAGGACTGGATACCAGCCATCCTCTGCTATCTGAGAAAGCCCTCTTTCCCCTAAATAATAGCTTGGGGCGACGATGCGGTGAAGACTTCCTGCAAGCAAGTCTCAATCTGCTGCGGTTTTGCAAAAGGTGCCAAGACTGAACGCAAGAGATTTTTGAAGTGTTCAAGACGATGCTGGCGAATAAAGTCCGCTAAAGGCACTTTTGAAGGCACCATGCTGTAAACCAAAGCCATATGATATTGCAAATAATTAATCGCTAAGACCACGACAGCAAACCATTTCTCAATGGCTTCAAAAGATTGCAGGCGGAAATCACCTATTCCAAGGGCGTTTTTCAAATAAGTATTGTCCACTTCCACTGCCCAGCGCTTCTGATAATATCTCAAGACTTGCTGTGCACTCAGACTTAGGTCGGTGCAAGCGAAGTACTTCGGGGATTTGTCCCGGGGGCCTCTTTTAGAGATGATTACATGAACGACTTTTGGAATATCCGTCAAGTGTCCCCTAATGCTACGGGTACGATACTTGCGGGCTTTACCATTTTCGCTCATAGCCTCAAGCGTAATACGCTTATAAGGCTTGTGCCTTAGCTGCTGGTTGTGTCGGGATACACTCACTTTGTCAATAAGCCTGTTGGACTTGAGAGCGCAGATAACATGCCATCTTTTTCGACGACAGAATTTGATTAGTTTTTTGGAAGCATACCAAGAGTCAAAAAGCACATAGACTTTATGTCCCTTCGGTAAGAGCGCATCTAATTCTTCTAACATCTGACGTGCTAGAGCGTATTTTGTACGAAACTTTATGCGTTTACCAGCTTCTCGTTTTCTGTTCAAACGGCGTACTTTTTTCTCTCGTAAATACGGGCGTGCATCAAACAAAAAACCAAAGGGACCTATTTGTAGATGCAGTTCTACGAATATATAGCCATTTGTGTAGGCTTGCTTTTTTCGAGTGCTTTCTGTGTGATTATGTTGATAATCAACAGCTTCCAATGCTTTTGTCGCTTTGCCTTTTTTACCTATACTATCATCAATACTGGCAAAAATTGAAAAAGGTATCTGGAGTTTGCTTGCCAATTCAAGAAATTTCGTCACCATCCAACGCTTACGAATGGAACCGATGTCCTCCGGTGACCAGGGGCTTTCTCGAAAAAAATCTGCACCGCTTTTTGGGTCTGGTTGAGATTTGAATAGACGATAAAGCGCACTGATTGTTTTTTTCTCATTACTCGTTATCAAGGCATCTACGATTTGAAGTAAGTGGCGCATTTGCGGCTCGTAAAGCGATAAATTAAGAGCTGAAATAAAGGCGACAAGGGCAGATGAATGTTGTACAATTGTAG
>JANTFU010000069.1 GCA_024763295.1 Anaerolineales bacterium | reverse complement strand
AATGCAGGAGACCTTCGTCTCGGTCTACAAAAAAGTGGCGAATTTTCGGGGAGAGTCCAAACTCTCCTCTTGGCTTTATCGGATCGCATCGAACGCCGCCCTCGACTTGGTACGCGCCAAAAAGCGAAAGTCCGACAAAGACATCGACCTGACCAAACCCAACGACGAAGACGATACCGAACCCCTCGAACTCCCCGACGAGAACGCCATTTTGCCCGAAAATGCCCTCTTACAAGAAGAATCGCTCGACAAAGTGAAAGCCGCCCTCAACGAAATGCCCCCAAAATTGCGCGAAGCCTATCTGCTCTACATGCTCGAAGGCTACTCAATGAGCGAAATTGCCGAGATGCTGGAGATCAAACTTTCTGCGGCGAAGGTCAGAGTGCATCGGGCAAGGCAATTTTTGAATGAGTATTTTGACAAAGGAGATACTAAGTGTCTGTGAGACACGCAGCATCTAAGAGAAATGCAATGAGTACACACGAAAAAATTTATCCCCAACTCGAAGACTACGCCCGCAACGCCCTCAGCGAAGATGAACGTCTCGTCATCGCCGAACATCTCGCGGATTGTGAAATATGCCAACAAAAACTAATCCAACACGAGAGCGCCCTCGCTCTGCTCAAAGATGCCAGCAGCACCAATCTGCAACCCGAACGCCGTTTACGCTTATACGAACGTTTGAACGATGAACGTAAAAAACGCGGCGAAAAACTGCTTGAAATTCCTAAAAAGCTAATCGCGCAGGTCAAGGCTAAAGGTGGGGCTGCGGTGGAAGCAGCCGGGGACGTGGCAAATGCCAGCGGCGCAGCAGCCAAGCAGACAGGCGAACGTACCGTAACCCTTGCGAAGACGATGAGAGACGGCGCAAAATCCGTCGGAAAAACGGCTATCGGCGCGGGCAAGAAATCCGCCCATCACGGCAAAGATATGGTCAATGAAGCCGCGCAGACGATGCTTGACACGACGCGAATTATGACGGAAGAAGTTGCCGGTGTCGTTGAAGAGAGTTTGAAAAGCCCCATCAAAGCCGTGATCGCGCCCGCCAAGCTGATGGGTAAAGGCGTCAAAGCGAGCGCACGCATGGCAAAGGGGAGTGCGAAAATCGCTGTCAGCGGTGTAAAAGGGGTGACGAGCGTCGCGAAAGCCAGTTTGGATATAAGCGCAGAGGGCGTGAAACAAGCGGGCAAAACCGCCAAAGCAACACTCGATACCGCTGAGAGTATGCTGGAGGGCAGAAATCAGGTGGCGGGAGCCATTGGCAAGGGGGCGGAAAAGGTTGCAAAAGCGAAGCCTGAAGAGGAAGAAGACGCGTAGCCCCGTTGCCTGCCCGAACAACAACGGAACGGGTGCTGGTTTTGCAAAGATGATGCTTTTCAGACGAAGCAAGCGCATCGAATGGAAAACCGCTCTTCGACTGCGGACTGCACATCTCAGTCCTCCGCTCAGAGGCTATCATTGCAATTTCTAAATACTTTATCATTGGTACCCCTCCCCTTGAATGCGGTACGCTAAAACAAAAAGCCAGAGACTTCTCTAAAGCAGGTCTCTGGCTTTTGCAATATCGGCGTGGATTTGTTTGAGTAACTCATCGACACCGTTGAATTTTTTCTCGGCGCGCAAATGCTCAATGAATTCGAGCCGCAGTTCTTTGCCGTAGAGATTGCCTTTGAAATCGAGCAGATGTGCTTCGATGTTGGCTTCCACCTTATCAGGCGTGAAGGTCGGACGAATGCCGAGATTGGTGACAGCGAGGTGTTTGACGCCGTCGATTTCGACATAGCAGGCGTACACGCCGTTGGGCGGCAGGGCTTTTTCTGCGGGCGCTTCGATGTTGGCGGTTGGGATGCCAAGTTTGCTGCCACGCCCATCGCCGTGAGTGACCTTGCCGGTAAGCGTATGGGGATGCCCCAAAAGTTCGTTGGCAGCAACCAGATTGCCATCCGCGAGTGTTTCGCGCACAAGCGTGGATGAGATGATTTTTCCGTTTTTTGCATATAAAGGTGGGAATTGCTGAACGGCGTAGCCATCCTTCTCGCCCATTTCCTTGAGATATGCCGCATCACCGATGCGGTTTTTTCCGAGGGCAAAGTCATAACCAACCAGCAATTTTTGCAAGCTAAGGTGTTTTTGCAACTTTGCGATAAAGGCTTCGGGCGAGAGTGCCGCAACGTTGCCATCAAAGGGATGCGTAATGAGCGCATCAACATCACAGATGCTTTTGAGCAAGGCGGCTTTTTCTTCGGGCAGGGTCAGGTATTTGATTGCGCGCTTCCCCAACACTGCAACAGGGTGCGGATAAAAGCTCAAGACCACCGCTTGCGCCCCGTGTGCATGTGCGCCTTCAGTCAGCGCTTTAAGGATTTGCTGATGTCCACGGTGAACACCATCAAAAACGCCAATGGTGAGCCAAGTTTTACCAAGTGAGATGTTTTCGAGGGAGCGAATGTGACGCATGAAAAACCAACGAATTTAAACAGAATCAACTCATACGAAACCTGACAGGTTTTAGCAACCTGTCAGGTTTGATGGCGTATGAATTTTCAAAATATGGGGGAGTAGAGCAGTTTACGAAGTGAAGAAAACTTTCTTCGGCTGCCATTCGGGAGAGCCGTCTTCGCCTTCTTCAAGCTTCAACAAGGCAACCAACTCACCCGCTTCGCTAACGCCGCGCACCATCACGTCGGGATCGGCATCAGGGTCAGCTTTTACGCGGTGCCCATGCCGGACGTCTTCGACTTCGTCGGGGTTGAGTTCCACAGCGGGCCAATCAGCCAAGGATTCAGCCGCAGGAATCAGGTATTTGTACCAGTCACCGGCATCAAAGGCTTCACGCAACTTACGCAGCGGCACGGCATCCCGCAAGGAGAAGCGACCGTTCTTGGTACGGCGCAAACCAACCAAATAAGCGCCACAACCCAAAACTTCGCCGAGATCATTCGCGAGCGAGCGGATATAAGTACCGGACGAGCAATGCACATCGACAACGACTTCGGGGTTCGCCCATTCGAGCACTTCGAGATGATGCACCTGAATCAGGCGCGGCTCAAGCTCCACTTCTTCGCCCTTGCGTGCCATTTCGTAGGCTTTGCGCCCTTTCACTTTTACCGCTGAGTAAGGCGGCGGCACTTGCTCAATTTCGCCTTCAAACTTCTTGAGTTCTTCTTCAAACTGCTCTTCGGTCACATCTACCGTGACCTCGTCACGGGTAAAGACGCCTTCGGCATCGTAAGTATCCGTGGCTGTGCCCAAGCGAATAATCGCCTGATAGCGTTTGTCTGAAGCAGAAATATATTCACTTAAGCGAACGGCGGGACCAACCAAAATCACCAACACGCCAGAAGCGCGCGGATCGAGGGTTCCCGTATGCCCGGCACGACGAATACCCGTGCCACGGCGGACAATATTGACCACATCATGGGAGGTCATACCGGTCGGCTTATCAATGACCAGCACCCCAGAAACTGCATTTTTTGTATCTTGACTACTCATAACAGGATTTCCTCCAATTAATTTTCTTCATTATTACTAATAAGTGGATCAGAGAACATTACAACACTAAAACAAAGTTTCACGCGTCGCACGCAAGACTTTGGGTTTGACCTCGTCTAATGAGCCTTGGACTGTCGCCCCGGCAGCAGCCCGATGACCGCCGCCCCCGAAAGATGTCGCTATCTGCGCCACATCCCATTCTTTGCCGCGTGCACGCCAAGAGATTTTAACAGCATTCTTGGGTTGTTCTACAAAAATCAGTGAGATCGGGCATTCTTCGATGGCAGAAAGCAGATTAATTAAATCTGCATCGTCGTTGCCATGATACCCGACTGCTTTCCGGTCTTCAAGACTCAATTCCGCCCAAACCATTTTGCCCTCACGCTCAATCGTTGCCAAACCTTTGCCCCAATATTGGGCGGCTTTGAAGGATCGGCTAATCTGCACACGATAGTAAAGATCAGGCATGTCGATGCCGTATGCCATCAGGTCGGCGGCTTGATGCAAGGCTTTGGGCACCATGCTAGTTGTACGGAACCCAAGCGTATCGGTGATGAGACCCGTCAACAGGGCTGCCGCAGCCGCCGGGGTGATAGTTAATCCCCAAGCCGGGATATGCTCGGTCAGCACCGAAGTCGTCGAAACGGAATCCGCTTCAACGAGATTAAGTTCAGCGTAGCGTTCGTTCGTGATGTGATGGTCAATATTCAGCGCGGGTTTGCCCAAAATGTGCAGGTCAGCGTGAATGCGTTGATAATCGGCACTGTCAACCGTGATGAAGGTGTCAATATCCCCTTCCCACGTTGTGCTAATCTGGTCGCTGCCTTCGAGATGACGAAATGCGGTAGGCAAGCCATCCGGTAACACCATTTGGACATCTTTGCCTGAAGCGCGCAATGCCAACCCCAAACCTAGGATTGAACCCACCGCATCTCCATCGGGACGGATATGACCTGTGATTAAAATTCGTTCGGCTTCCCCCAAACGCCGCTTTATGATTGCGTCGTTGGTTTCTATCATGCCTGATTATTCTTCTTTGTTGGTCTCGTTGATGCTTTGACGCCGCGCGTCGTCTTCGCGAATCTCGGCAAGGATCTTTTCGATGCGATCGGCATTTTCGGGAGTTGGGTCCCAATGAAAGCGCAGTTGCGGAAAAGAGCGCAGTTGCACACGCTTCGCTAAATTGCGGCGAATAAAGCCGCTGGCGCTTTCAAGTCCTGCCAACACTTCGGGAGCGCGCTCGGCGCCCTCGATGGCAGAGACATAAATATTGGCATACGCCAATTCTCGGTCAATATTGACATCGGTAACGTAAATTTGTTGCACGCGCGGATCGCTCAACTCAAAAATGAGCATTTCAGAAAGCTCACGTCGAATACGATCAGCAATGCGCTGAAGGCGAACAGAAGAAGGCATTAGTCAATCGCCTCTTTTTCAAGGATGTAACATTCGAGAATATCACCGACTTCAATGTCGTGGAAATTCTTCAAACCGATACCACACTCAAAACCTTCGCGCACTTCGTTGACACGCTCTTTTTCGTGACGCAGGGACGAGACTTCACCTTCAAAAAGGGTGTCATCGCCACGTTTTAGGCGCATCATCGCATTACGGCGAATAGAGCCACTGCGAACACGGCAGCCGGCGATTTTGCCAACTTTTGAGATCGGGAAAGTCGCCAAGACTTCAGCTTTACCAATCACTTTTTCAGCAAAGACCGGTTCAAGCATCCCTTTGAGCGCCTTTTCAACGTCTTCGACAATGCGATAGATGATGCTGTACAAACGGATTGAAATACCTTCGCGTTCTGCCATACGGCGCGCAGTTACATCGGCTTGAACATTAAAACCGATCACGATTGCATTCGAGGCAGTTGCCAGGGTGATGTCGTTCTCGCCAATATTGCCGGTTTCAGCATACAGCACTTTAATGCTAATCTCGCCTTCGCCGAGCTTGTTCATCTCACCCACAATTGGATCAAGCGAACCTTGCACGTCGGCTTTGATGATTAGGCGCAGTTCTTTCGCTTCGCCAGCCTGATACGCTGCAAAAAGGTCTTCGAGCGACATGCTCTTCTTGGAGATGGATGCTTGTTTTTGTTCTTCAAGATATTGTTTAACGCGGTAACGCGCGATTTTTTCCGCTTTAACGGTTTCAAATAATTGTCCGGCACTCGGCACATCATTCAAGCCCATCACAGAGACCGGCGTTGCCGGGGTAGCTTGCTTAACTTTATTGCCGCGATAATCGAACATCGCGCGCAAGCGACCATAAGAGCCGCCCGCCAAGACAATATCGCCAACTTTCAGCGTGCCGTTTTGAATGAGTAGCGTTGCGACAACACCACGCGCTTTATCCAGTTCGGCTTCGATCACCGTACCCACCACATCCCCATCGGGATTAGCGCGAATATCCATGCTGTCTGCTACCAAAAGGATTGCTTCAAGCAGATCGTCGATTCCGTCACGATTCAGCGCAGAAACGGGGATAACCATCGTGTCGCCTTCCCATTCGTCGGGAACAAGTTCGTTATCGGCGAGTTGTTTTTTAACCAATTCAGGATTGGCGTTGCCTTTGTCGATCTTATTCAGGGCAACAATAATCGGCACACGCGCAGCTTTGGCGTGGGCAATCGCTTCTTTGGTTTGGGGCATGACACCATCATCCGCCGCCACGACCAAAATTACTATATCGGCACCCTGTGCACCGCGGGCGCGCATCGCAGTAAATGCGGCATGACCCGGTGTGTCCAAAAAGGTAATCAACTGATCGTTTTTCACCACCTGATACGCGCCGATATGCTGGGTGATTCCACCTGCTTCACCGGCTTGGACATTTGTATCGCGAATGGCGTCCAACAACGTGGTTTTACCGTGATCAACGTGTCCTAAAATTGTCACGACCGGCGGACGCTCAACCAGCGCCGCTTCATCTTCATCGGCAATAACCTGACGCCAAAGCGGCACATCGCCTTCGGCTTCAACTTCTTCCGATTGGGCGCGTTCTAAAACCGCTTCAAAGCCCATATCCGCAGCCACAATTGCTGCAGAATCAAAATCAATTTGCTGATTGATGCTCGCCATTACCCCGTTTGCCATCAAACTTTTGATGATGTCGATTGGGCTGGCATCCATTTTGGTTGCCAGATCACGAACACCAATCGCGGCAGGAATCTCAATTTTTTTCTCACTCATAAGCCACCTCTTTTCCATGTGATGCCGTAGTAAGGGCTGCCTACTCAAAGACAAATCACATCATGCTTCTTCTTCAGCAGGGAGCGTTGCCATAAACGCCAGCAACGCTTCCCGCTCTTCTGTATTAATTGTAGTTTTTAGCGCATTCCCCAGCGCACCCTTCAGCCCCCGTTCCCAGCAGGTTACGCGGTCATGCAAGTAGGCGCCGCGTCCGGGCAATTTACCGCTTGGGTCTACGCGCACGCCTTCAGGCGTACGCACCACGCGGATTAACGCCCGTTTCGACAAGGTTTCACGGCAACCCACGCAAGTTCGTTGCGGTACATGCCGTCCACGCCGAGAAGATTTCTTACCCATGCGACGACCTACCAGTCACCTGCATCGTAATCGTCAAGGTCCCAGTCATCTGTTGATTTACGCTTGCGGCGCTTCTTGGCAACCACTTCGCCCAACTCATCATCATACTCATACTTGACGTATTTTTTCTTCTTCTGCTTCTTCGATTTTGAAAACTCTTCGTCGTCTTCGTCGTCTTCCTTTGCTCCGGGAACAACATTCTCAAGATCGAAGATTTTGTCCATCGAGAGTTCTTCTTCGTCGGATTCAGATTCTGCTTCGCTCTCAACCTCAGCTTGCTCTGTCTCGTCAGCTTCAGATTCGGCTTCAACAACTTCTTCGTCAACTGCCTCTTCAGCTTCTTCTTCCGCCTGAGCATCTTCATCTGCAACTTCTTCAACTTCGGCTTCTTCCGTAACTTCGGGGAATTCAATTGCTGCCAAAACTTCAGAAATATTCTCGATTGCTTTCGGACCGATACCGGGCAAACCAAAGACCGTATCCGGTTCCAAGCGCAACGCCAACATCAAATCGCCGACGGTTTCGTATTCTGCTTCCATCAAAATATTGAAGACATGGTCTTTCAACGCACTGTCTGCCAACATCATCTCGAAAGCAGCCGGATGAATTTCGGCTTTTGCCTCGGCAATACGCTTGAGCTCCGCTTCGTCCGCTTCGGCTTGAACTTCGATGGTACGTTTTTCAACACGATCCACAAAATAAGCAATCTGCTGATATTCTTCCGGCGAAAGCGAACGACCTTCTGACTTCTTCGCCAGCAACTCTTCGATAGCCGGGGCTTCACCAACCGCCCAAGGCAAAATTTCTGCCAGTTCGGCATCTTCCTGCAATTTATGCAGCGAATCTGCCGCCGCTTCGACCAAACTCTTGATGTCGATGCGCCAACCGGTCAATTTGGCAGCTAAACGGGCATTCTGCCCATCACGACCAATCGCAAGGCTGAGCTGATCTTCAGTAACCACTACTGTCGCTGTGCGCGTAGAATCAGGGCGATCGGAAAGATAAACGCCGGTCACGCGCGCAGGACTGATTGCCTTTGAAATATAAACAACGGGATCAGGATTCCACTCAATAATGTCAATTTTCTCATTATGGAGTTCGCGAACGATATTTTGAATACGCACGCCGCGAATACCGACACATGCGCCAACGGGATCAATCCCCTCCTGCATGGCAGATACAGCCACCTTCGCACGGCGACCTGGTTCACGGGCAATGCCACGAATCTCAACCACACCGTGATAAATTTCCGGCACTTCGTTTTCAAGTAAACGGCGCAAGAAACTGCCGTGTCCACGCGAAAGAATGATTTGCGGTCCGCGCGGGGTGTCTTTAACTTCCAAAATTACCGCACGCACACGATCGTGGACACGGAAGCGCTCACCGGGAATCTTCTGATTGCGCGGCATCACCCCTTCGGCTTTCATATCCAAACCGATGGTTACGCCATGCCGTCCGGCAGTTGCCTGCACCACACCGCTGATAATTTCACCAATCTGCCCCTCGAAATGTTCCGCCTGTGCGGCGCGTTCCGCTTCGCGAATACGCTGTTGAATGACCTGTCGCGCCGTTTGCGCAGCCACACGCCCAAAGTTGGACGGGGTTGATTCAACAAGCGCCATACCACCCAATTCTGCTTCGGGATCCACCTTAAGCGCTTCATCCAAAGTCGTTTCGGTGCGTTCGTCTTGTACGTCTTCAACGATCTCTTTTTCCGCAAAGATGGTTACTTGCCCGGTTTTCGGATCCAGTTTTGCAACCACTTCCTGCGCGCTGGATGCATTCACAGCACGCCGATACGCCGACGCCATCGCAGATTCAATTGCGTCGAGAATCACTTCTTCCGGCAGACCTTTGTCTTCCAGAACATCGTTAAAGGCTTTGATAAAATCGTTCGTCATAGGTTCCTGTGCTCCCCAAGAAAATCTCCATTACAAGCAAAAAAGTGGGGGTCTCCCACTTTCCGGTGCTTTCTGTATAGGGTTGAATAATGCCGAAAAATTTTAGCACATCCTCACAAAAGTAGCAAGGCGAGTATAATAGCGCCATGTCTACACCACTTGAATATACTGGAAAAGAACGCGCCGACCGCGTACAAGAGATGTTCAGCAAAATCGCCGGACGTTATGACCTCATGAACCGTCTGATGACCGCCGGACAAGATATCCGCTGGCGGAAATCGGTGATCGCACATGCCAAATTGGAAGCAGGCGATACACTCCTGGATATTGGGGCTGGTACCGGTGATTTGGCGCGCGAGGCGCTCAAACAGCAACCCGCCTGCCACCCCGTAGCGGCAGATTTCACGCTCGAAATGATGCAAGCCGGCAAAAAATACGGACCGATGAACTGGTCTACCGCCGATGCGCTCTACCTGCCCTTCCCCGCCCAACGATTTGACGCCGTTGTCTCCGGCTACCTGATGCGCAACGTCACGGATGTCATGCAAGCGCTTGGCGAACAATATCGCGTCCTAAAACCCGGCGGACGCATCGTTGTACTCGATACCACTCGTCCGCGCAAAAACTTGCTGACGCCCTTCATTAACATTCACCTGAACTATATCATCCCCCTGCTTGGACAATTGCTAACCGGCGAACGCGACGCCTACACTTACCTGCCCGATTCGACGCAAAACTTCCTGACCGCCGAAGACCTGGCAGACCGAATGCGTGATGCCGGTTTTGATGATGTGAATTTCTCGGTAGAGATGTTCGGCACGATGGCGATTCATTGGGGCATTAAAAAATGAAAAACGTGCCAACGTTAGAACGTTCAAACGTTCAAACCGAGCAACGCGACATGGACAAAGCCGCTCTGCGCGGCGAACCCTCCTACGTTTGGCGTGATGGGCAAGAACGCCGCCTGCAAATGATCGTCAATGCTGCCGGAGAACGCATTCAAGGTGATATTCTCGAAAACGGCTGCGGCGTGGGGATGTATGTGGAGCATCTCGCGCCCTTTGGCGGAACGATTACGGGACTGGAATTTGATTACGAGCGCGCAGCAGAAGCGGGACAACGCTCG
>JANTFU010000068.1 GCA_024763295.1 Anaerolineales bacterium | reverse complement strand
TAAGCTCTCATGTTACGCACAGGACTCCGCGAGGAGCATGCACTTGCGACGAAGCGGTCTCATTCTTGCGAGAAGATTGCTTCGGCGGTAAAGCTGCCTCGCAAAATCAGTGAAAAGTTAACTTTTTTCTGTGAGAGCAGTTTTTTGCGTAACATCAGTTAAGCTGGGGAAATCAAATAATTTGGCACAATACAGCTCCTGAGCGGAGCGACGACCAAAGGGAGGCGCGCAGTCGAAGGACGGCGTTCTTTTGTCTTGCTCCCCGCGCAGTCCTCGGCGCGGGGTTCTTGCAAAAATCGCCGCCGAGGACGGCGGCTAGAGTACTTATGCAAGCGTTGTATTCAAAAAAAGAGGAAAGAGCATGACTGCATCTTTCCTCTTTTTTTATTGCCTCTGCGGGGCGGTTTTAGCGGGGTAAATCACCTAATCAACATACGAAACATACTCTGCGCGTGCCAAGCCCTGCTCGAAGGCTTTTTCGGCAACTGCGCGGGCAACGGCTTGATGGACTTCCTTGTTAAGTGGATGCGGTACAAGGAAACCTTCTTTGGTTAGGCTGGCGAGGGTATGAGCAGCTGCTAGCAGCATTTCATCGCTGATTTCGCGGGCATTGGCGTCAACTGCGCCACGAAAGATGCCGGGGAAGCCGAGTACGTTGTTGACCGATTTGCCGTCGGCGGCAAAGGCGGCACCGGCTTTGAGGGCAACTTCCGGCTCAATCTCCGGGCTGGGATTGGAGAGTGCCAAGATGATCTGCCCTTTGCGAACCATTTCGGGTTTGATTAGCCCCTGCGCGCCGGTGGTGGCGACGACGATGTCAGCTTTTGCCATAATTTCGTCAAGCGTAGCGGGGATGCCACCGGCTGCTTCGAGACGGGTCAGGGCATCCTGACTAAGGTCTGTGCCCATGACGGGGTTGCCGGTTAACTTCATGAGCATTTTGACGGTTGCAAGCCCGGCAGCGCCCAAACCTATTTGTCCGATAACCGCTGTCCCCAAGTTTGCTCCGGCGCGTTCGGTGGCAACCAGCAGCGCAGCGGTGGTGACGACGGCTGTCCCGTGTTGGTCATCGTGCATGACGGGGATATCCAGTTTTTCTTGCAGTCTTTTTTCAATTTCGAAACAACGTGGGGCGGAAATATCTTCGAGTTGGATGGCGGCGAAGGTGGGCGCGATGTGCGCGATGGAGTCGACGATTTCGTCCACGTCTTTGGTATTGAGCAAGATGGGGATGCCGGAAAGCCCAACGAGCGATTCCATGAGCATGGCTTTGCCTTCCATAACGGGCATGCCTGCCAATGCGCCAATGTCGCCCAAGCCAAGTACGGCGCTGCCGTCGGTAACAATGGCAACGAGGTGGCTGGCAATGGTGTATTTGCGTGCCAGTGCCGGTTCTTTGGCAATGCGTAGACAAACATCGGCGACACCTGGTGTGTAGACGCGGCGTAATTTGGCGATGGAGTCGATATCATAGCGACTGCGGATGGCAATTTTACCTTTTTGGTGCATTTCAAGGACTTCATCGCGAATTTCATCAATATGAGTGCCCGGGTTGGCACGCATCGCTTCGATGATTTGTTGCATATGTTTTTCATCTTCGGCGTAGACGGTGATGTCGCGTACAACGGCATGGGCGGCGTCGGAGATGAGTTTGATTTCGCCGACACTGCCGGCTTGGCTAGCGATGGTGTTGAGCAGATTTGCCAGCGTGCCAATGATTTGTTTATTTCGAACGCGCACGGTGCGCATGGTTCTTCGTTCCCAAGACATAATTTCTCCTTTGATTTTGCTTTGGTTGAGTACAAAGGGTATAACAAAAAAAGCCCCAAAAGTATTCTATCGCTTTGGGGCGGTTTTGTGTTTTTTTCTATAAAAATTCCAGTAATTCGTGAAAGGACGTAATGCGTGTGCAATCCGGTTCGGGGAAAATGCCGCGCGGGTCGTAGAGAATGGCTTTTATCCCGGCAGCGCGTGCGCCGACAATGTCGGCATAATAATTATCGCCGATATAAACAGCCTCATCGGGCGTTAGTTCGCAGGACTCCAGTAGCGGCGCAAAAATACGCGGATCGGGCTTCCAGTAGCCGATTTCGCCGGCGGCTTTGATGACATCAAAATAGTCTGAGAGTTTGAGTTCCCGCATCAGATCGACGAAAACACTGCGGCGATTGGAAAGCACGCCCAATTTCAAGTTGGCTGCGCGCAAAGCAGGCAGGATTTCATAGACTTCGGGCGGCACCCAATGCCCGCTTTTGTAATTTTCGCGCATATATTTGCGGATCGGGAGAATCCATTCTTCAATTTGGGCTGGGTCTGCCCCAAGAGCATGCAGGCGGCGACGAGTGTAATTTTGCCAAAAGCCATCTTCGTTGCCGCTAAATTCAGCCGTATCGCTATGCAACTCGTCCGAATTTGCCCAATAATAATGTTCCCAGCGTGCAACTTCACGAATTGTGTCTTCGTCGAGCGTCATACCGAGCGCTGCTACTCTTTCGTTGAAGACATCTGCCGCCAGCGGAACCGTGTGGCGTAACGTGCCATCCAGATCGAAAAGAACAGCTTTATAGCCGTTTTTGAACGCCATTTAGCCTCCAATTTCGCTCATGCCGCGATTAAGCGCATAAGCACCCTCTGCTAGTCCGTGCCCCCAGGGCTTATCCCAAACCGTATCAATAATTAGGCTGCGAATCTCCTCCGGCGTGGCACCTTGCCGCAGCGGGGTTAGCAAATCCAACTCTTTTTCGCGCAGCAGGCACATGCGCAGCACACCATCCGAGGTCAGGCGCGCGCGCGTGCAGGATGAGCAGAAGGGCAGACTTACAGATGAGATAAAGCCCACATTGCCGATTCCGCCGCGCAGACGATATAAGCGCGCTTCCCCGTCCAACTTGCCATCGTTGACGATTTCCATCGGACCAAGCTCTGATTCGATTTCTTCCTTCATTTGTTTTGCCGTCACCATTTGGGTGAGTTGGAATTCGGTCGCGCCCGCAAAAGGCATCATTTCGATGAAGCGCATTTGCCAAGGATGTTCGAGTGTTAGCGCGGCGAGTGGGATGACGTCTTCTTCGTTATAGCCCGTAGCGATGACAGCATTTAGCTTAACGGGTTTCAGCCCTGCTTTTTCTGCCGCCAAAATGCCTTCCCAAACCTCTTCTACTTTGCCCCAGCGCGTCAGACGTTTGAATTTTTCGGGGTCGAGTGTGTCAATGCTGACATTGACACGTTGTAGCCCGGCATCTTTGAGCGGTTGTGCCAACTTATTGAGCAGTAATCCGTTTGTCGTCATCGAAACGGAGCGAATGCCTTCGGTGTTGGCAATCTCGTTCACGATCTGTACCACGTTCTTTCGCAAGGTCGGTTCGCCGCCCGTCAGGCGGATTTTGTCAAATCCCAGCGAAGCAAAAATACGGGTAAGGGTAAAAATTTCATCATCCTGCATCAATTCTGCATTCGGGCGAAACGTCATATCCTCCGGCATACAATAAATGCAGCGTAAATTGCAGTGATCGGTCAGGCTGATGCGTAAGTAGTGTATGTTTCTTCCAAAACGGTCAGTAGCCATAAATCCTCTTTCGTTAAAGTCTGATGATTATACTCACTCTTGCTAAGATATTTCTAAGAGGATGTATACTTTTAAGAAAATGGAGATGCAATGAAAGCAAACAAAACCACAATCATCGTACTGGGGTGTTTGGGCGTGCTGTGTTTATGCAGCATGACAGCGGGAATTTTGGGCGTGGGATATTATTTTTATGCAGGAAATGCGAATGTAGGCTCCGCGCAGGCGACAATCCCGCCCGAAAATATTCCCACGCGTTTACCGGCGACGACGCCCACCGCATCAAGCGGGTCGGCGCAATCGGATGGGATGCCCGAAGCCCTGCCCAATGCCGCTAACGAAACCACGCTGGACGATTTGGTGCGCATTTCTGTGCTGTCTTTCGGCTACTCGGACGATAGCGATGATGCCGACGAAGGCGTGACGGTTGATATTGTTTTTTACGCGCCCAATGACGAGGTGATCACCTTTGATGCCACGCCGGTGGAAATCACGCTTGAATTTTATGCCTTTACCGACTTTTGGAATTCGTCCGAATTGAGCAACGGCACATTGGTTTACAGCGAAACCTTCGTGCGTGACCATTCTGCCACGCTGGATGAGATGTTTGACCATTACATCCGTATTTCGTATGCCACGCTGGACGTAGACCGTACGCAATATGATCAACTTGGTTCGCTACGCGCTATTGTTACGACCCCGAACGGGAGTTTTGAAGATGTCAGTATGCTGGTGCGCTTGTATTCCGATGAGTAGAGAGATGGGGATTTCAGCGTTGGTGTGCGAAGGAGCGACAATTAATAAAACAGCTTTCGTTTCGCCTTTTTTGAGTTTACGCTCTTTCCGCTGTAAAATTAGCGTGTTGCGTATTGCGTGTTGCGTGTTTCGTAATGATTTTCTGACTTATACAACACGAAAGACGGGCAAAAACAAACCCGTTTTTGTCGTTTGTAAATTGATGAAACTCCCATACAGGGAATAATGATTGGTACTCATCTGAAAAACACCTTATGAAGAAAAAAAATCTGTTTTATCTCTCTAGTATCGGTGTGCGCTTGACACTTGGTATAGGAATCGTTGTCACGTTCACTATCGTGCTACTCTTCGTTGCTATTTATCAAAACGAAAAAGAGCAGCATCTTAATCAGATCAATGCCCAAGCGGAGGCGTTACTCTCAGAAATGGCGTTGGTTCGCAACTGGGTCGCATCTTATAACGGCGTCTGGACGAAGACACCCGGCTCCTTCTATCTTGAAATGACAGATGGCTATTATCAGAAGTCGCCGGCAATGGTGACTAAGGAGTTGTCACTGCTCTCCAAGGAGACCGGCGACTATCGTTTTCACATCACCAGCCTGATGCTGACCAATCCTGAGAATGCGCCCGATCCATTCGAGTACGGTGCCCTGGTCCATTTTGAAGAGGACTTTGAGCCGGTTGCCTCCTTTGACCGCACGGGCGAAGAGCCGTTTTACCGCCTGATGATTCCGCTTCAGGTGCAAGAGAGCTGCCTTGAATGCCATGCTGATCAGGGCTATCAGGTTGGCGATGTACGCGGTGGTTTGACGGTGATGGTCTCCACAAAAGAGATGGATGCTGCCTTGCAGAAGAGTCGCCGCCTTTTTAGCCTTGCGGCTGTTAGCATTGTTAGTTTGGTGATGGGCGCGCTTTATTGGATGGTGCGTAAAATGGTCATTTTGCCCGTCGGTCAATTGAAAGCGGTTGCCACCGCTGTTGGCGAGGGAGATTATACGGCGCGTTGTCAACTCCAAACCGATGATGAGCTTCAGATTTTTGGGCAGACGCTTAACCAGATGGTCGAAAATTTACAGCTATCGCAAAATTCGCTCGAAAAGCGCATTTCCCAACGCACGCATGAACTCAATACCATCTCTGAAATTGCCCTGATTTTGAGCCGTACCGGTAATCTCGCAACCGTGCTTAAAGAAGCGCTTGAGAAGATTGTTGATATTGCCCATGCCGATGGCGGCTTTGTCCAAATTTATGAAGACGAGCAAAAGACTCGCATGATCTCGCACTTTGGTGTGGCAGAGGCGGTCATAGGCTGTTTCAAAAATGTGGAACGTGAATATGCACCTGCCTCGATGCTGAAGCCGGTCGAAGTACACGATGTGCAGACAGAAATGTGTCGCACCTTCTTCCCCGAATATCAATGTCTTGCGGCGGAAGGCTGTCAGGATAATCCGGCAGATTATCGGCGTGCTTCTTCAATTCTTTTGCGTTCACGCAATCGCACGGTTGGGAAATTGGTGCTTTTTAGCAAAGATGCCGCCAGCTTTTCACCCGAATTGATGCAGTTGCTCGAAAGCATTGGTAGTCAATTGGGCATTGCCATCGAGAACGCCATCTACCACCAGCAGATTGAGCAGATTGCCGTGCTGGAGGAGCGCACGCGTATCTCGCGTGAATTACATGACAGTCTCGCGCAGACGCTCGGCTGGCTGAGCATCAAAACAGAACTTCTTGAAGAAGATTTAATGCAGGGCGAAACCGAACGTTCCAGTGTCGAAATTAAAGAGATCCGTGATGTGGTGCGGGATGCCTGTTATGATGTGCGCGAATCGATTGATGGCTTGCGCACGCATCCAATGGGTAATTTTGCGGTTACGGCAGCTTCTTGGATCGCGGAATTCCGTCAACGTAGCGGGTTGGAAGCAACTTTCCATGCTCGGGATGTTGAAGGGCAACTTTCGCCCCTCGTTGAGAGTGAACTGTTGCGCATCCTGCAAGAGGCACTCACCAATGTCCGTAAACATGCCAAGGCACAGCAGGTGCGTATTGATCTGGATATCCAAAATAAGTTTGTGATTTTGCGTATTCAAGACGACGGCACGGGCTTTGTTTATGATCCCGCCCTGCGTTCGCAGCATTTTGGTTTGAGCATTATGCGTGAGCGTGCCGAGCGGCTGGGCGGTTCTTTTGATGTGCAGAGTGCCGTTGGCGAAGGCACGCTAATTTTGGTGCAATTGCCGATTTGATTGTCTCCGCGAGGAGCGCGCACTTGCGACGAAGCGGTCTCATATTTCCAGAAGATTGCTTTGGCGATATTGCTGCCTCGCAAATTCAGTGGTTTTTAGTGGAGTTCTTATGACAGAAAACATCCCAATTCGCGTTATGCTGGTTGACGACCATCATCTTTTTCGTGAGGGGGTTTCGAGTTTACTAAAGCGTGACGAGCGTTTTGTGGTGCTTAGCGAAGCCAGCAACGGCGAACAGGCGCTTGAACTGCTCGCCGATGCAACGCCCGATGTGATTTTGATGGACGTGCGTATGCCCGGCATCAGCGGCATCGAAACTACGCGCCAAATTTTGAAAAAGCACCCTGCTATCAAGGTCGTTATGATTACGGCGTCGGAGAAGGACGAAGACCTGTTCGATGCTATCAAGGCGGGCGCGCAAGGATATATTTTGAAAGCCGTGACGGATTCAAAGCAGATGCGCGAGGCGATTTTTGCGGTTGCGGCAGGCGAGGCAATTATTCCACCTGCGATGGTGCCGCGCTTGCTGAACGAATTTGCAACGATTGCGGACGGCAAAAGAAGGGAAGCGGAAGAAGCACCGCCCGAAACGCTCGTGGAAGCCGGTTTGGTTGCTGCCCCCGAAGAAACGGTCGCCCCCGAAGATGATTCCATTAACCTGCTGACCCCGCGTGAGCGTGAAGTCCTCGAACTGGTCGCCGAGGGGCTAACGAATAAAGAGATTGCTAGTCGATTGGTTATTTCGGTTAATACGGTGCGCTCGCATTTAAGGTTTATTCTGGACAAGCTACATATCAATAATCGTGTGCAGGCGGCAATTTGGTATCAGTCGCAGCAATGAACGCGCCCCGCTGGTACGCTTGGGCATAAATAGCGCATAAGCCACTTTCAGAACCGAAGAAAATCTCCCTAAAAATAAGACTGCCGCGCCGCAAGCGTATGCTTTTCGCAGAATCACAGCTTACGGGTTGTTTACGCAGCAACGGTCTAGTCCTTGTAGACTAGTCTTTTAGAAGGATTATCAAGGTGATAATCCTTTTTTCTTTTTAATCTCGTCCACCTTGCCGATAGAAGGAATATGAGAGTTTTCTTATACTAGATTAATAAAAGATTAATTTTTTGAGATGATTTTCGTTTTTCTTTGAAAAGAGGTGAAAATGACAAAAAATAAAAAACTGCTTTTCTGGCTTGGCGGAACCCTGCTTTTCTTTGTCTTGGTGGTTGTTTCATGGATGGTCATGGAAACCGGAGTGGAGGTAACCTCCCGCCCTAACTTTTGCATTAGCTGCCATGCAATGGAACCGATGGTGAAGTCTTACCATGATTCGGTTCATGGTGGACAAAACGAGCGTGGTATTCGCGCCGCGTGTACCGATTGTCATGTTTCGCACGAGAATGTTTTTGCCCATTTTGTTGGCAAAGCACGTTCTGGTACACACGATGCTTGGGTAACGCTCACTCGTGACGAATCCACCCTTGATTGGCAGGCAAAACGGGAAGAACACAATAGTTATGTCTATGACAGTGGCTGCCTAACTTGCCATCAAAATCTTGAAGCTGTTGCAGGCGGCGAGACCTATCATCGAGGCTATTTTGATGGTAGCGAAGGCTTAGCATGTGTGGACTGCCACGCTGGTGTCGGGCATGAAAATCTCAATAAATATCTGCTCGAGACAAAATATAGATACGGGTTCGATCAATAAATTTATATTCCCAAGAATATCTGAAAGAGGTGAATGATGAAAAATGAAAAAGTTTTTGTTTTTATTCTCGCATTGATATTTGCTGCTCTGTTGCTAACAGCATGTGGAGGCGGATCAGCGCCCGCAGAAAACGCGACAGGGAGTGAATATCACACGGCTAGTTTGAGCGACGAAGGACGAAGCTGTGTGGAATGTCACGCCACAGAAACGCATGGCGTCGTCTCTGATTGGGATGGCAGCGCTCATGCAGCCGCAGGGGTTTCCTGTATTGACTGCCATAAAGTTGATGCGGATTCTCCGATGGCATTAAGTGGCGTTGAAGGTCACGAAGACTTAAGCGTTGCCGTCTCTATGTTGGTGGCGCCTTCAACCTGTGCCGAGTGTCATGAAGATCAGGTTAACGAGTTCCATGCCAGCGGGCATGAACGCGCCGCCTTGCAAGTTGAAGCAAAAGACGGTATGCAGGCGCTAATCCACCATCACGAGGGACGCGATATGGAAGGACTCGACGGCGCTTCTGAAGAAACCGGCTGTATGCAATGTCATGGTGTCCGCTTCGAATTAGATGAGACCGGTCATCCCACTCCTGAAACGTATCCCTCCTCCGGTATGGGAAATATCTATCCTAACGGCGAGGTTGGTAACTGCACCGTTTGTCATACCCGTCATAGCTTTGATATTGCCGAAGCCCGCAAACCTGACGCCTGCAGTAGCTGCCACATCGGTCCCGATCACCCCGATGTAGAAATCTACGAGAACTCAAAACACGGTCAGATTTATGCAGCCGAAGGCGAAGAATGGACGTGGGATAGTCCCTCCGGTGATTGGGAACCCGGCGATTATCGCGCTCCCACCTGTGCCACCTGCCACATGAGCGGTATTGGCGACCTTGCCACCACGCACAATGTTTCACAACGCCTTTACTGGAATCTGTGGGCTAAATCATCCAAAGTCCGTAATTCGGATGATCCGATGGACATGCTCACTGGTGACGGTGAAGCCGGACGTGCTGAAATGAAGCAGGTCTGCGGTGAGTGCCACTCCGACACCCTAACCGATGGCTTCTTTGCCAGTGGCGACAAAGCTGTTGAACTCTACAATACTGCATACTGGACGCCCGTTGAGAAGATGCGTACCGAGTTGGCTGATGCCGGTTTGCTCAAAGACAATCCTTGGGAAGACGGCTTTATGATCCAACACTATCATATTTGGCACCACGACGGTCGCCGCGCGCGCCAAGGCGCCCTGATGGGTGGACCAGACTGGGCACACTGGCACGGTTTCTTCCAACTCCAGCAGAAACTCAATCTTGCCACCGCTATTTACGAGCAGCGCATGGAAACAGGAGAAATTGAAACCGCTGCACCGTGGTCGCTTGCTCCCTAAGAAGAAAACGAAACGCTAAAGAAATAACGCCCTGTGAAAAACAGGGCGTTATTCTTAAGATGCCTCTGCAAAAAACGCATTAAAAAGGATGAGTGGTCAAAATTGACTGGTAAAAGCTTTGTGACACCCCTACGCCGTCCTTCGAAGATGCTCCTCCCGTTAATCGTTGCTCCGCTCAAGAATTGTGTTGTGTCAACTTCTAAATATTTTCGTAACTACCTACGTCATTGCGAACCCCGATGTTTTTCGGGGTGACCAATTCCCCAACTGTGCGGGAGACCGCTTCGCAAAGCTGAGCTTTACCCAGCCAGCCGCTCGCGGGAACATGAATTGTGTGGGTAGGTAGTTACATATTTTCTCTGTTAGAAACGGGAGTATAATTTCGGTGGAAATCAAGCCTCTTACATTAAGATTGCTGGATATTTTTATTGAGATTTTCC
>JANTFU010000067.1 GCA_024763295.1 Anaerolineales bacterium | reverse complement strand
GCAAAGCACTTAATCCAATCGCTGCGCTGGTTGTTTTACTGATTGCGTTTGTCCTTAGCTATTACGGCGTGAAAAAACATGCCGATGCCAAAATGGCTTCCTGGTCACCCGAACAGCATAAAAAAGCGAATATTGGCTTCACTATTCTGGGCATTCTTTTCATCGTCTCTCTACCGTGGATTGTCGGGCTTTTCCTTAGTCAGGCACTCTTTATCATCGGTATGTACGTGTTGATGGGCTTGGGCTTGAATATCGTGATCGGTTACGCTGGTCTGCTAGACCTCGGTTATGTTGCCTTCTTTGCCTTCGGTGCATACACGATGGGTATTCTGACTTCCGCCGGAGAATTGGGACGCACGGATATGAACTTCTGGATGGCGCTGCCCTTTGCCGTTTTGGTGGGCGTAATCTGGGGTTTGATGCTCGGCTTCCCTGTTTTGCGGATGCGCGGTGACTACCTCGCCATCGTTACACTTGGTTTCGGTGAAATTATTCGTGTTTTAGCGCTTTCCAACTGGTTGAAACCTCTTGGTGGTGGCGCGCAAGGCGTTTTGCTAATTCCGAAACCGGTCTTTTTTGGCATCGTTTTGGATAGCCCCCAGTTGATGTACTATCTCGTGGTGCTGGGTGCTGTGTTGGCAGCTTTTGTCACCGTTCGCTTGCGTGACTCACGCTTGGGACGTCAGTGGATGGCAATGCGCGAAGACGAAGATGTTGCCGAAGCAATGGGCATCAACCTTGTCCAGACCAAATTGCTCGCTTTTTCGATTGGTGCCGGTTTCTCGGCATTGGCAGGTGCCATCTTTGCTGCACGTATTGGGAATATTTTCCCGCACAGTTTCAATATTCTTATTTCGATGAACGCAGTTTCCCTCATCATCGTTGGTGGCTTGGCAAGCATTCCCGGCGTAATTGTCGGTGCGCTAATCTTGGTCGGTTTGCCCGAACTTTTGCGCGAATTCGCTGAATACCGTCTGCTGATGTATGGACTTTTGCTCATCGTTATGATGTTGGTCAAGCCGGAAGGTTTCTGGCCCGAAAAACGCAGGCGGCAGGAATTGCGTGATGAGCAAGAATTAGCCGCAGCAAGTTCAGAAGGCTAGGAGGCAGTTATGAGCGCTATACTCAGTACACACAAAGTAACCAAACGCTTTGGCGGTCTCGTGGCGGTCAATAGCTTTGAGATTGATGTCAAAAAACAGTCCATCTCCAGCGTCATCGGACCCAATGGAGCCGGTAAAACAACTTTCTTCAATTGTATTACCGGGTTCTACGCCCCAACCGAGGGTGAGATCGTCTTTGACGGTCATCAAATTCAGGGGATGAGCACAGACCGGATCGCGCATCGCGGTATTTCGCGCACCTATCAGAATATCCGTCTTTTCTCAAAAATGACGGCGCTTGAAAATATTTTGGTTGGTATGCACCCGCATTTGCACACTTTTTGGTTTGAAGCTTTATTCAAAACTCCGCGTTTTCTAAAAGAAGAAGCCGAAGCACTCGAAGAAGCCGTGCGCCTGTTAAAATTTGTCGGCTTGGAAGGTATGGGGGATCAGATTGCACACAATTTACCTTATGGTGCCCAGCGCCGCCTTGAAATTGCGCGTGCTCTCGGCAATAAACCTAAATTGTTGCTGCTCGACGAACCGACAGCGGGTATGAACCCGAACGAATCGCTCGACCTGATGCACTTCATCCGCAAATTGCGTGATGAACTTGAGATTACGATTTTGATGATTGAGCATGACATGAAAGTTGTCATGGGCATCAGTGAAGAAATCTGGGTGATGGACTTTGGTACCAAAATCGCCGAAGGAACGCCGTTAGATATTCAGCGTAATCCCAGAGTGATTGAAGCCTATCTTGGGCACGGCGCAGCATCCGGCTTGAACCTCGACAAAGCCGCCGCGGAAGCCTAGAAAGGGAGCAGAATAATGGCAATGTTAGAAGTAAATGAGATTCATACCTACTACGGTAATATCCATGCCCTTAAAGGCATCTCCCTGACCGTTGAAGAAGGTGAGATTGTAACTCTAATTGGCGCTAATGGCGCTGGGAAGACGACTACGCTGCGCACGATTAGCGGAGTGCTAACCCCGCGCCAAGGTTCCATCTCCTATTTGGGGAAGGACATCACCGGAACGCCCGCGCATCAACTGGTTTACCAGAAAATGGCTATGGTGCCTGAGGGACGCGGTGTATTCGCTAAACTGACCGTGATGGAAAACCTTGAAATGGGCGCATATAGTCGCAACGACAAGGAAGGCATCGCAAAAGATTTGGAACGTGTCTTTGCTCTCTTCCCGCGATTGGAAGAACGTGTTAAACAGGTTGCCGGGACACTTTCGGGTGGCGAGCAGCAGATGTTAGCTACCGGTCGTGCCATGATGGCGAAGCCGCGCTTGCTAATGCTTGATGAGCCATCGATGGGGCTTGCTCCCGTTCTCGTGGATGCTGTCTTCGATGCAATCGTTGAGATTAACAAAGAAGGCACGACCATCCTTTTGGTGGAACAGAACGCGCTGATGGCGCTCTCAATTGCGAATCGCGGTTATGTCCTCCAGACCGGTCAGATTGTATTGCACGATGATGCTGCAAAACTCAAGCAGAACGAAATGGTTCAAAAAGCCTACTTGGGTATGGAATAGCGTCGAGTTTCAGACAATAAAAAAAAGCTGCCTTTTCGAGGGCAGCTTTTTTTCTTTAAGTCGCTATTTTGATTTGCTACAGCCGCCGTCCCCAGCGGGATTGTTATCTCGCAATCCTGTGCCGAGGACGGCGCAGCGGGCACGGATGTGGCGTTTTTTCTGCTAGTCCAGCAAGAATTTCCCATCCTGCATCAAGACCTTCCCATCGACGGTGATCGTACAATCGGTGGGAATCACGTCGACGTGCGTGGATGCAGACCAATCTGCGCCGGTGGCGCGCCCGCCCGGGTCGCCGAAGGCGATATGGATGCCGGGGATTTTTTCGTCTTGCAGTAAATTGCCGGTCAGCTTGGTTAGGGCGGTGTTGGTGCCGATGGCAAATTCGCCGATGCGGCGACCGTTTTCGTTCGAGTTGAGATACGCCCAAATTTCGGCTTCGATCTCTTTGTTTTCACAACTCACTTTTTCTACCCAACTGTCTTTGACTTCAAATCTGACGGGGGTATCCAGCACACCATATTTGGGTGAAAAATAGTCACCGAGCACGTCGGCGACAATCACGCCATCCACTGTTTGGGGGCAGGTAAAGGTTTCGCCTTCGGGTAGGTTGCCCCAATCGCCGGGATTGTGATAAAGCCCATGACACGGAACCCAGTTCAATTCAGGGGCGAAGCGGGCGGTCACGTTGCTGCCCTTTTTTGATGTAAAGGAGATTGTTTTGGCATCCTTGACGATCTCGTTGACACGCATCGTCAAATCATGGATTTCTTGATAATCTGCCTGCATACCGGTACGCATTAATTCTTCGGTGATCCCGATCATGTGTCCGTGCCGAAATTTGAGTCCCTTTGCGAACATTTTCTGTGTGATTTCCATGCGAAAAGGCAGCTCGCCTTCTTGTGAACCGGCGGCAAAAATGGTAACGCTGGGATTGAAGTCGAAGATGGTTTGCATGAAACCGGCGGGCGCTTGGGTGAAGGGGCGTTTGCCGAAATCTTCGAGTTTGATGAGTTTGACGGTTGCGCTCGTGGCTTTGGCTTCGTCGGCGAGGGCGTTGCCGATACGCCAAGTGCCTGCGTCTGCCATGATGTAGACGCGGTCGGCGGGGCGGGTGTTCATGCAAGTTTGGATGGCGACTTTTGCGCCAGCGCGGATATGGGCGGGAATTTGCATTGTTTCTTCTTTCGTGTAAGCGGTGTTGTATTGTACTCGAAAGTTTTGCGTCAGTAAAACAGCTTTCAAACTTGCTAAGTACTCGAGCAAAAGTTGTCTGGTATTTTATGATGAAAAAACAGCTCCCCTTTATCCCCCCAAATGCCAAAGCCGCTTTGCTTCCAAAAGGATGGAATTTAGGGGAAGTAGCCGCCCCTCCCCTAAATTCGACAGCATTATCGTCGCATTTAGGGGAGGCTGGGAGGGGGCAGGTTTTTATGCTCATGTACTTAACCGTTAAAAAGTTGCCCCCGCACGGGAGGGAGAGACCATGCGGGGGCGGAGAAAAGTGGAGAAGGGCTATTTAGACTTCGACGATTTCAGGCAAAGATTTCTTTTTGCCGAATTGCTCGCGCCCCAGTAACCAGAGTGCGCCGAGTGCGAAGAGCACGACAATTAGTTTGACCAGACCGCCAGCCAGCGGAATGCTCATTACGATTGAGAGTAGCACAACGCCACTCGCCAGCGGATAGAATTTGTGGTTTGCCCATTCGGGTTTGATACGCGCCAGTAAGAGTTTGCCGCCGAGGGTTGCCACAATGATTTTGGTCAGATAGGTGACGGTTAGCACGAAGCCGACGATTAAGGCGGAGAGCAGGAGCAGACCAACCACGACGATCGTGCCGCTCAAGCCGCCCAGCGAAAGCACGCCGAAGATGATTGCACCCAAAATCATCGCGGTGAAGACGACCAACAGTGCAAAGAAGAAAAAGGCATAAGCGACCACGCCCCAACCAAGGCTGCCCCAGGTATCGGTTTGGAGTTTATATTCGGCGCTCGCAAGGAAATTGGGGAAAAGCCACTGCATCAACATACCCAAGGCAATCAGGGTGATGATGGCGCGCAGTACGCGCAGGAACCACATTCCGGCTACTTCTTGCGGCGTGGGCGGGGTCATCTTGATTTCAGAGTGCGCATCCACTTGCGGTTCTTCACGGGTGATGTTGCCTGCCACTGCACTGGGCGGAAAATCCATATCGTTGGTGGCGGTGTACTTCAGGTCGCCGTCAATCTTGGCGCTGTCTGCAATTGTCAGCCCCGGCGAAACGGTTGGCATCGAGATGTTCATCTGCGGACCAAGGAACATGGTGGGGGGCACGTTTTCGCCGTCTTTGGGAGAATCGACATAAGCGCTTACATCGCCCGCAACGGAACCCGTCAACTCAAGTGCACTGGCACCGACACGCAGATTGCCCGCGATATCGCCCTCGACGAGTGCTTGGGCGCCGCCAAAGAGCAGATCTCCGCCGACCTGAGCGCCCGGCATTAACTCCAGACTTGCTCCGCCAAAGATTAAATCGTCGCCGATAACGGCATTTTCACCGAGTTGGATGGCAGCCGCGCCCGAACGTAGATCGTCACCGACGGTGCCGTTGATGACTACGCTTTGCGAAAAGGCGACGAGATCACCTTCGACAGTGCCGTTGATGACCACGCTCTGCGCCGCGACGAAGAAATCGCCTTCGATAGTGCCGTCGAGCACGACGCTTTCTGCGGCAACGTAGTAATCGTCATCAATGACTTTGTCGTCGGGGATGACAATATAGTCACCGCCTTCGCCGCCAAAGGCTGCTACACTCGGTACAAGTATCAAAGCCAAAAGGACAACAAGGCTCAATGCTGAAAAAAGTTTGGATTTTTGAGACATAAATTTCTCCTGAAAAAATATGATGTTTGCTTGTGCTGAGATATACGCGACGATTTTCGATGAGTTGCAAAAGTCCCCGTCCAATTTTGGGGATGGGGACTTTTTTCCTATAATGAGACCAAGTTGCACCCTCGCGCGTTGCGGGGACTAGATAACGGTTTTCCCGTTTTTGTAGAAGAGATCCCCATCCACGCGGATTTCGCCGTCGCTCATATCACAGAGCATATCCCAATGCAGACCGGATTCATTCTTTCCGCCACCTTCAGGGAAGCCCGCACCCACGGCGAGATGGATTGTGCCGCCAATCTTCTCGTCAAAGAGCATATTTTTAGTGAAACGCTGGATGCCGTAGTTGGTGCCGATGCCGAGTTCGCCGAGATAACGTGCGCCTTCGTCGGTGTCGAGTAGGGCGGTCAGCAACGCCTGATTTTTGGCAGCTTCTTCCTTGACGACTTTGCCGTTTTCAAACCAAAGCTGAATATCGTGGATTTCTTGCCCGTTGTGGATGGCGGGATATTTGAAGCGCACCCAGCCATTGACGGAATTTTCGACCGGGCTGGCGAAAACTTCGCCGGAAGGGAAGTTGTGCGTGCCCGCGGATTCAAGAAAGGTGCGCCCCTCGATGGACATGGTGATGTCGATATTGCTGCCCTTTATGACGACGTCTTTGCGCCCTTTTAGCCAGTCGATGAGCTTGTGCTGGCGTTCGGCTTCTTCTTGCCAGAATTTGACAGGGTCATCTTCGTTGAGCATTCCGGCACCGTAGACGAACTCGGTGTAGTCCATTAAGCTCATGTCGGCGTCCTGTGCCATCGCGTTGGTTGGATACACAGTTAGACACCATTTCAATTCGCCGCTCGCCGAGCGTTGCATCATCAGCTTCGACATTTCTGCGTTTGCGCGTCCAAATTGCGCTAATTTTTGCGGGTCAATGCCGCTCAACGCTCTGGTGTTGCTGTCTGCCCAAATGCGCAAAAAGGCATCCGTATTTTCGAGCATAAATTTCTGCATCGGGGCAATATGGGTCAGTTGCTCATCAGAAGCATGTTTGAAGAAAATTTCACGCGTGCCGGGTACCTGATTGAGCACCATCACATGCGCACCGGCTTTGATGGCTTCTTCATAGGCGGCTAATGTCAATTCGTCTGCTAGCGGTGTCGTTTGAATGACCAAATGCTCACCGGGTTGAATGTTGAGTGAGTAATTAATTAATACTTTTGCTAATTTGCTAACACGGGGGTCGGGCATGATTGATCCTTTCAAGGAAAACAAAGTTGAAGTATTTTTAACACGAAGTTCACGAAGGAATACAAAGTTTTTTAAGTTTTTTCGTCCTTTTCATTTTTTCGGGGCGTCGGGAGTGCGTCGCACCTACTTCGACATAAAAATGCCTAACAACCGGTATTTTGCTCGGCAGTGGCATTATCTCAATCCCTAAGGTGCGACGCACTCTCTTAACTTGCCCTAATTTTTCGAGAAAATACGCCTTTTCTTTGAGAATCTTTGTGTCCGTTAAAACAGAGTGCTCAAAGCCCTAAAATCATAACATCTTGGCGAATGCTTTTCAATATCGCGGTTATAATCAGCGTATGGAAATCGAAAAAAGACGCATCCGGATTCAATTTACCAAAGAAGGTGACCTGCGCTACATTGGTCATCTTGACCTGCACAGCCTTTGGGAACGCAGCACCCGTCGCGCTGCCCTGCCCCTCGTTTACAGTCAGGGCTTCCATCCGCAGCCAAAAATCCAACTCGCCTCCGCATTGGCGTTGGGCTTCATCAGCAAAGCCGAAATCGTCGATATTTGGCTTCACGATAACGGCGAATGGCAGCTTGACGAACTCCAAGCCAAAATTCAGCCTGCCCTGCCGCGTGGCATCCAAATCGTAGATATTCAGGAAGTGGATTTGCGCGGTAAGCCCCTCCAAACTCTTGTGCATACCGCTGAATACGAAATTACCTTATTGGATGAAATGCCCGCCTCGCTCCTGGACGAGAAAATTGCCACCGTTATGGAAGCCGAATCCATCCTGCGAGAGCGTCGCAAGAGACGCAAACGAAAACGCTATACCAGCAAAAAACCGACCTACGATTTGCGTCCGCTCATCAAAGATATGACCCCGCTTCCGCCTGAAAACGGCAACCTGCGCATCTTTTTGCGCGTTTCTGCCAGCGAAGGTGCCACCGGTCGCCCCGATGACGTGCTAAAAGAGATGGGCATTCCCATTGAAGCAGCGCGAGTTGTCCGCACCAAGCTGATTTACGATTAACGTAGTGCAGCATTCAGGTTGCATTTGCGCTACCGCAAGATTTTGCGTGAAACGTAAAACGTGATGCGTCATTCAAGAAATTACGTTTCATGCTTCATATTTTAGCCATAAGGAGTTCCCATGCCTTTCCTTGTCTCCCTCTTTTTCGGCTTTGTGCCAATGTTCTTTTTCGCCTACATTCTCTATTGGACAGATCGCTATGAACGTGAGCCGAAAATTTTGCTTGGCGCGGTCTTCTTTTGGGGCGTAGCAATTGCCGCCGGTGGTGCTTTTGTCATCAATACTGTGCTGGGCATGGGCGTTTACATCTTCACCGGCTCAGAATCTGCAACCGATCTGGCAACCGGTTCGATCATTGCTCCGATTGTCGAAGAGAGTCTCAAAGGATTGGCGGTTTTAATCGTTTTTCTCATCTTCCGCCGTGAATTTGATTCCATTCTGGATGGTGTTGTTTACGCCGGTATTGTCGCACTCGGGTTTGCTGCGACAGAGAATACGCACTATATCTACAATATGGGCTATCTCGACGGTGGCTGGAGCAGGCTTTGGTTCTTGGTTTTTGTACGTGTCATTTTGGTTGGCTGGCAGCATCCTTTTTACACAGCCTTCACCGGAATTGGCTTGGCAAAAGCGCGCTTAAGTCGCTCCCCTTTGGTAAAAATACTCGCTCCGCTGCTTGGATTTGGCGTAGCCATGTTCACGCACGCATTTCACAATACCTTTGCCTCGTTGACGGGCGGATTGTCGGGTCTTGTGTTAGGTACCGCCATCGACTGGACAGGCTGGTTCTTCATGTTTCTCTTCATTCTTTGGGCGCTTGCTGGCGAACGCAAGCTCATGAAGTTACATTTACGCGAAGAATATGACCTGAACTTGCTCACGGCAGAGCAGTATTCCACCGCCATTTCAGCCGGTAAACAAAGCGCTGCCCGTTTCCGTGCCTTGACCAGCGGACAATATGCAGCGACCAACCGTTTTTATAAAATTTGTGGTGAACTGGCACATAAAAAGAACCAATTCCACAAATTGGGCAACGAACGTAATAATATGGAGATCATTCAAAAATATCGTACTGAATTAGCTACCCTCAAGGAGCAAGCCTTGGCGTGATTCGTGGTAAAATCGCCGCGCGTTAGACAATGTGTATATGCCCCCGTAGCTCAGTGGATAGAGCGTCGGCCTCCGGAGCCGAAAGCCTGAGTTCGAGTCTCAGCGGGGGTACAGAAAAGCACCTGAAAAAATCAGGTGCTTTTTTCTTTTAGTATTTATCCTGAAATTTCTCTAAGGAACAAAGATTAAATAAAGTGCAAAATTTCAGTTCCTGAGCGGAGCACTGAACGCTAGAGAAGTGCGTAGTCGAAGGGTGATTTTCAGGGAACGCCGTCCTTCGACTTCAGGCTCAACGACTGTCGCCTGCTGCTCAGGAACTGGGATAACTTTGTATGTTATTTAATGCTTATTCCTAACCGCCATACTCGGTGGTGCTTGGTGAGAGAAACCTGCGCTGAGGATGGGGCAGGGAGCTATTCGCCACGAATCTTATATCAGTCAATTTTGCCCACTAGCAACGAAAAAAAACTAATAAAGCTGTATTCCCTCAAACTCGGCAGCGACCTGATTTCGCCCCAACGATTTTGCCTGATAGAGGGCACGGTCTGCACGCTCAAGGAGATCATAAATATCTGTATCCGCTTTTATCTGCTCATCAGAACTGACGCCAATGCTCAATGTAAATAAAAGATCGCCCTTTTGGGTGTGACAAGGACTCTTGCCGATTGTTTTGCTGAGCCGTTGGGCGGTTAGCAAGGCGGTTTCAGAGGATGTTTCAGGCAATAGGACAACAAATTCATCTCCGCCAAAACGTCCAATAATGTCGATGCTCCGCAAAGCTTCTTTGAGAAAGTTCGCAAAATAAACAAGGACTTCATCGCCGGTTAGGTGACCGTAGGTATCGTTGATTTGTTTGAAATAATCCAAATCAATAATGAGCAGCGAGAAGGGATGTCCGTATCGGGACGCGCGTGATATTTCTTGCTCGGCGAGTTCAAGCAAATGACGCCGATTATACAAGCCTGTTAGCGGGTCTTCAGATGCCAACCTTCTTACTTCTTCATTCAGTTTTTTTCGTTCGGTAATATCTTGCAAGGTGATTAAATAGCCCAAATGCTTATGATTATGGTTTCGCAGTGAAGTTAGCTTGCCTTCAAAATTTCTTAGGCGTCCATTTCTTGTGATCGAGATCTCACGCACGCGGCTGGCTTGATCGTCTCTGGGGAGAAAGGGTCTTATTTCCGGAATATATTGTTCGAGCGGTTGTCCGATTAATAAAT
>JANTFU010000066.1 GCA_024763295.1 Anaerolineales bacterium | reverse complement strand
CGCGTGGGTAGGGAAAGCTGTGCGCCCAATTTTGTGGTCGTTAATGCCCCAACTGCATTTGCAAATTGGATGCTCCGTACAGGATCGCCGCTCTCCAGCAGGGATACGACAAAGCCAGCCGTAAAAGCATCCCCGGCGGCGGTTGTATCGACGACATCCACCGCATAGGCTGGGTAGGAGCCAAATTGCTGTGGCGTGGAGAGAACAGCCCCAGTCGCCCCCAATGTGACGATGACGGTATTTGCCCCGCGCGCGTGGAGGGCAGAGCAAGCCGCTTTAGCAGACTTCGCGTCCGCCACCGAGATGTTTGAGAGCAGGCTCGCTTCGCTTTCGTTCAGGATTAAGATGTCGATTTTTTTGAGTGTTGCATCCGAAAGCGGATAGGCTGGCGCGAGATTCAGGATGGTCAACAAATCCAACTCGGCAGCGACATCGAGCGCATATTCGATGGTCTCAAAGGGAATCTCCATTTGCAAAACGAGCGCTTTGGCTTCAGCAAGGGCGGGACGCAGCACATCGACATCGGCTGGCGAGACCTGCCCGTTAGCGCCTGCGACGATCAGGATACGGTTTTCGCCGGAGGCTTCGACCGTGATCATCGCAATACCGGTTGGCTGACCGGAATCAGTTTGCACAGCGGAGGTGTCTACGCCCACATTTTGCAGTGCGGCAACAAGCTGCTTGCCAAAACCATCGGCACCAACCCGCCCAAGCATGGCAACATCGCCACCAAGCTTAGCAGCGGCTGCGGCTTGATTAGCGCCCTTGCCACCCGGAATAGTTTGAAAAAATTGACCGCGCAAAGTTTCACCCGCTTCGGGGGCACGTTCGGCTTTAACGACCAAGTCCATGTTTAGACTACCCAGAACAATGATTTCGCTCATAAGAACTCCTTCACAAATGAAGCGCTGGCTGAGTAGGCTGGCGGCTTTATCACCAGTCGTATCGAAGCCAAGCGAATATTTCAAAATGCGCTCTGGTTTCGATACGCTACGGCATGATAAAGCTATGCCTGCGCTACTCAACCACCGCTCTGTTTTTTATCGATTCAACGTACCGCCTGCCGCATCAACTCCCCGAAGCGTTCTTCATCCAATTCCAACACGATTTTTGTGTTTGGCGCTTTACCGAGACGACCACGCCAATCAACGATGGATTGTCCGCGCGTGTATTTGCCCATCCGCTCGATCTGCACATAACATGTTTCAGATGCGGTCACGATACTCGGCTCAATCGCAACTGCCATTGCCAATCCATCAGGCGCAAAGAGTTCTGCACTGCCATAATGCACTTCGGTGAAGGTCAGTAAATTGGCGGTGATTTTGTTAAAAAACGCGCCCTTCGGCGTAGACGTGGACATTAACTCGCGCACAATATCTTCATCCAGCATGTAATCCACGGTCGTTTCCCATGAGAGCAGCGTGATATTCGACCAAGTATCGAAAACAATCGCCGCCGCTTCGGGATCGTGATAAAAGTTGAACTCTGTCGAGGTGTTTGGGGTGTTGCCTTGCGCATAAATCGCACCGCCCATAACAATCAACTCTTTGTATTTCTGCGGCAAGTCGGGATCAAGGCGAGTTGCTAAGGCGATATTCGTGAGCGGACCAATCGCAACGAGCGTCAGTTCACCGGGGCTTTCGTTTGCCAAACGAATCAGGGCATGGACGGCATGCTCCTTTTCCGCAACCCGCTGCGAGGCAGGGATGCCGGCATCGCCCAGTCCATCCAAGCCATGCACATGAGCGGCATCTTCATGCTCACGCTCCAGCAAAGCGCCATCTGCGCCAGCAAAGACGGGCACATCCAAGTTGAGGACATCCAAAACCTTGAGGGCATTGGCGGTGGTGTTGGCGAGCGAGACATTCCCGCCGAGGGTGGTGAGGGCTTCGATCTGCACATCGGGATGCGAACCAGCCAACAAAATGGCGTGTGCATCGTCAATGCCGGGATCGGTATCAATCACTAATCGTTTCATAGAAAATCCCTTCGGTTTTTAATACAAAGGACGCCAAGAAGATGATTTTGCGAGGAGGATGCTTTTCCGACGAAGCAATCTTCTCGCGTCAGAACAATCCTGATAAAAGAGACTGCTTCGGCGGTAGAGCTGCCTCGCAGATTCATACCGCAAAAAACTTTGTGAGCCTTTGTAAACTTTGTGTTGAAAAAGAAAAAACGCTCCCTGATTTCTCAGAGAGCGTTGATTATAAACCCTTGGATTGAAATCCAAGGCAGAGAGACGAAGTTCGCTAAAGCGGACTACACGCCGAATCGGATTTTATCCGACTTCCCGTATCAGCCTGAGAATTCATTCTCAGGTTATTTATTTCGGATGCGCTACCCATTTCTCCTCCGCCATCAGGGCACGGACAGCGCGCGGGCGTATCTTCCGATAAATCTGTGAAGACTCTTTCTCCACGCCATCGACGGAAAGCAAACGCTCAATCGAAATATCGAATAAACGCGCATTCTCTTCGAGATAGGGTTTGATCAAAGCCCAATCTTCCTCTGTAAAGGGCTGGAACTCGCCGCCGTTAAGTTGATCGTCACTCACAACACCATGCGGATCGCGGATGTAGATCGCGCCGCCCGATGCCAGCGAGAAGAGATTCCCGCCGGGATAAGGCGTTTCCATATCCACGAGTTGACTGCGTTCGTCGTAGGTCAAACCATTCAGTACAACGAAACCGCCGCCATTCAGCGGATCGCCCGCCATAAAGGATTCTGCCAAGTAATCGAGACAAGTGCCGTTAATGACGACACGCGGCTTGCCAACTGCATTGATTAGCGGACGTCCCGCCGCATTGCCGCGTACATAGACTTCGCCGCCTTTGGCTGCATACATGAAGGTTTGCCCGACATCGCCGTGTACGACAAACTTACCCGCTTTCATAATCTGGGCAAGCTGATCCTGCCCATTGTTGTGAAGCTGGATTTCCAAGCCATCCGAACCGGAAGCGATATAGTCACCGGGCGCACCGTAGATATCAATCCGCGTGCCAGCATCCACGCCAGCCAAGCCGTTGCCAATAAAGCGATGTCCATGCGTGAAAGCGACCAGATATTTGCGCCAGCCTTTGGCGTACAAATCTTGCACAGTCCGCGCGACCGAGCCTTCATCTTCGATCGCGTAGGGACGAGCGTCAATCACAACCGTCTGTTCAGACGATGCGGGCACAGGGATTTCAGCGCCATGCGCAAGGAAAAGATATTCGGACGAAGACGTGCCGCGCAAAGATTCAATCACTCTGGCAAAACTCTCATCTACGAGCGAAAGCACAGAACTGCGACGCAGCGCGCCGACATCGTAACGCCGATCCATCAACAGGGTCAGCAAAGCAATCGCGTCTTTCGGAGCATCTTTCTCGACCGCCGCAAGAAAAGCTCGCACCTGAGCGTAGCCCCAATGCAAGACTTCGCTCTTGAACCAGCTAAATTTCTCATCCACAGCCAAAACGGGAACATCCAATGCAGGCAGTGCGCTCGCTTTTTCGTCGCTTTGCAGCGCTGGCGTACTTGTCGGCAAAGACACGGTATTTCCGAATTTATCCGTGCAGGTGATGTCCATGCCCGCCCCATTCGGCTGCACTTTGTAGAAGAACGCGCCGCCATCGGTGTGGCTGCCGCCACGCGCGTTCCAATAATGATCAGCCCGCGTCCAAAAACGCTCGTCGCTTTCAGCCAAACTCTCCAACGCGGCATCAATGCCTTGTTTCTCAGACGCCGCAAAACCGATCGCCGCCTTAGTACCGTCCACAAGGGTATTCTCCTGCCAGGCGAAAACTTGCGGGCGCAACATACTCGTATCCGTGATGCCCGTTAAACGGTAAACAGGTCCCTCGTCCGCGTGCGTATCGGACTGCGCAATCAAAAAGAACCAGGGTCCATCCGGCGAGCAGTGCATGTGCGTGCGCTGGAGCATCCCGTAAATCCGTTGTTTTTCAGGCGGCAGCAGCGCAAAATCCCGTTCGGTAGTCGGTGCCATCGCTTCGATCACATATTCAAGCGGATAATCATAGGTACGATGCAGCAGGTCGAAAACCTGCACAGCGACCTCCGTGTCGGTCAGGAAAAGCGGGTAGATATTACGCTGCGAAAGATATTCGCTGATGGAGGCATGGTTGGCGAAATCGCCGTTGTGGACGAGTGCTTCGTTCATCCCGATAAAAGGATGCGCGCCGCCGGGATGCCAAACCCGTCCCTTCGTCGGGTAGCGGTGGTGCCCAATCCAGACGTGGGCGTGCATCTCTTCGATCTTGTAATAGCGGATGACGTCATCGCCGTAGCCGACCATTTTCAACACGAGCATATTTTTGCCATGCGACAGGACAAAAGCCTGCTTCTCGCCCGTAGATTGATAGTAGCGGATGTTGATTTGGTATGAATTCTGGAAGACGAATTCGTCCTCGACCTTGCGAGCGGCTTGGTCGGCGAGACCGTGCTTTTCGGCGAATTCAGACAGGAGTGCGGGCTTGACCCGCACAAAATACTCAACGACATGCGGCGGACGCACATCCAAGCCTTCGATAGACCTGAAATCTGCGATGCGCTCTTCTTCGCGCAGATGGTCAACGTCAAAGACGGCATAAACAAAATTCTTTTCAAGTTCATCCCGCACGCTGTCATCGAGATAAGCGATGGCGAGCAGATAGTCGTTTTCTAGCACTTCCTGCGTCACGCCAAACTCTTCAGCGACGAGTCCCGCCGCAGCGATTCCACCGCCCTTGCCGTTGCCACGATTGCGCATCTGCTGGAGCGATTGGAGCATGTGCTTCGCCGCCACCTGCACATTCGACGCCATCCCGATCACGCCACAACCGCCCTCGGCGGCATCATCCTGCGGGAAGACAAAGCCCGTTTCGGGGATAAGCGCTGTGCGGGAATCAATAAACTTCTCGGCACTGAATCTGCGAGGAACACGCTTTTGTGACGAAGCAGTCTTTTGATTAACAGAAGTCTCCCAGTTCCTGAGCGGAGGCGTTTTCGCAGAAAACGACGCAGCCGAAGGACGGCGCTCACTGAAATCCGCTCTTCGACTACGCATCTCACTCTCGTTCGATGCTCCGCTCAGAGACTGTGTGTTTTTCTTTTCATGTTGAGTTTTCATGATGCACTCTTTCCTTTGCCAATATAACGAAGCAAATCTTTGCGTCCACGCAGTTCACGGATGTTCTTCAAACCCAACTTACGCAGAATATCTTTGAGTTGTAACGCATACGATGCATACAAATTCGAGATGCGCTGTGCGCCCCAATCAGGCTCAATGAATTGCGAAAGCAGCGGATCGGTAGTCGTCAAACCGAAAGTACAGCCCTGTCCACGCTCACAATTTGAACAGCGGGTGCAGCCCATCGAGACCAACTCAGCTGTGCCCATCACAACGCCGTCAGCGCCGAGCGCAATTGCTTTGGCAACATCATAAGCCGTGCGCACACCGCCACTCGCCATCACTGTAATCTCGTCGCGGATATTTTCACTTTCGAGATATTTATGCACTTTCGGCACCGCAAACTCAATCGGCATGGCGATATTCTTCTTGGCAATTTCAGGCGCTGCGCCCGTCCCGCCGTAGGAGCCGTCGAGATGGACGATATTCGCCCCAGCGTAATAAGAACCGACAGCCACCATATCCACATCCGTCGGCGTGGAAACTTTCACCGAAACCAACGCTTCGGGATTGGTCATCTTGATCCAGTCAACGTGCTTGCGATGATCTTCCACCGAGTAAACCGAGTGGAAGGGGAAGGGTGAAAACAAACTCACCCAGGGCACGCTTTCACGCAGCGCCGCCACCGCCGCCGTTGATTTGTCGCCAAGCAAGTGACCGCCCAAGCCCGGTTTTGCGCCTTGCGCGTATTTGAACTCCACGATGCGAGCATTGCGGATGGTCTCTTCCCGCACACCGAACATGCCCGTCGCCACCTGCGTGATGACATGGTCTTTGTACGGCAGCAGCGCGAGCGGATAACCGCCCTCGCCCGTCGACATGAAGGTGCCCCATTCCTGTGCCGCGCGTGCACGGGATACCATCACCTGCTCACTAATCGAGCCGAACGACATTCCGCCGCCATAAATCGGGATTGGGATTTCAATTTCACGCCCAACGCCACGTTTATTCAACGGAATAGAGAGATCAATATCAACGTCTTCCGGCGTCCACGCGGCTTCATCCAAAAATTTGAAATCAAGCACATCAAAGCCGCCTTCCGAGCGCCCAACACGATACTCCAGCCCGTTTTCGGGCGGACGTCCATGCTCGGCTTGGTAATAGGTCGATAAAATCAATTGCTCTGTCCAGCGGAAATCGCCCATCGCCGGCGAAGGCTCAAATTCACGCTCAGCGCGTGCTTTGAAGCCCGCGTGTAATAAATTCACATGCTTTTCTACAATCAGTTCTTCGTTCGTTTTAGTCACCATAACCGTCAATCCCTTCAAAAGCCGCGGCTTCTAAATCCGCCATAAACATCGCCCGTCCCATCTCGCCACGCAAACGGCGCGTCTCACGAATGCCCATCGCGCCGCTAATTTCGAGCAACTGGTCACGCCAAGCAGCCGCTAAATTGATGATGCGCTGCGCCGCCCAATCCGCCGTCAATTTCTGTGGAAACGTAAAACGACTCATCTCGCGGCTCTCACATTCACCATCAAATTTCCCCTGCACCGCCACAACCAGCGGCGTATCCAGCGCAACCGCATCCAAACCAACCAACAAGGCTTTCGGGATATGCTCGGCAGCAATCATCCCGCCGCTGCCCAATAATGTGACTTCTTCGCGGATACCGGCTTCGACAAAAAATGTATGCAGTTTACGAATTGAATCCAAAATAAAGGAACCCTGCGGGTCGCGCCCATGGAAACTGGATACCCATTGAAAAACATGAATCCCAGCCTCGACGATTTCCGTTAACTCGTCCGAGACGGCGTTGATTTGGAGAGAAACCAGCGCGTCGGGCAGCGTTTGGCGGATAGCGGCATAAAGTTGGGCATCCCATTCAGATAACGTGACCAAGCGGAAATCCACGAGCGAATCGAGTTTCGATTCGTCGCCTTTTTTGAGCAAGGGGACGATATGCTCGCCTGTCAATCCGAGTCGCTTAATCACATCCACCGGCAAAATGATGAGCGTCCCAACCTCTGCGGCGGCTTTGGCGGCACCTTTGATAAAGATGTTGTTTTTGAAAGCGGGCGCAGAGAGATCGAAAAGCATCGGCAGCGGGATAGAAAGCGAGTTTGGCGTTTCGCCAAGGACTTGCCCGTTGGTGTCGAATTGCAAAAAAGCGGGGCTATAGCCGATGTCGGCGATGGTGGAGATGGACTCACGCCCGTGAATGCCATCGCGCGTCGGGCGCACGATCTCGGACATGTCCGTCCACATACCGTCCCAGCCTTCGCCGCCGAACTTGCCCCGATAGCCAGCGCCCTTGACGGGAATGCTCCCATCAAGGCTTTCAACGCTAATCGTGTTGACGTGATTGAAGGTGAAGTAGGAGTCGCCGAGTTGCTGGCGAGCGGGATTCGGCTCCACCTTGACGTAGTCGGGATATTCAGTTGTGCAGCGCAAACAGCCAACGCACTCCTGCGGACGCGGCGCAAAGCCACCGACGGGACCCGAAAAAACGCCGTAAATGCACGGGCGGCTGAGGACAACTTCTCGCCGCTCGCCCAGCCCAAAATGGAAAATCTCTTTGATGAGATTTTTCGCCAGCCCAACCCTGCCAACCGTGACATTGAAGCGCGGGGGCCACTTCTCGATCTCCGGTGCAGGTTTGGTGGCGATATGATAGCGGTGGTACGTTTCTTTTTTGGTCATCTATTCACCTTTTGAATGAAGTTTTACATAAGCCTGAAGAATGGAACGCGGATTTGACAGATTGAGCGGGTTTTCACGGATTTTTTAAAATATCTGCGTAAATCCGTTGAATCCGTGCTATCCGTGTTCTATTTTTTCAGGATTAAAGAAAAGAGCAACCAAATTACGCAAAGAGGCGCACGTTTGGTTGCTCTGCAATTTAAACGAAACGCCCTTCCAACACACAGAAAGCCCATAGGGCTTTCATCACTGCGCAACCTTGTGCCACGCGTTACCGCAGGGTTTTCAGTTTTTGCTTGGTTTGGAAGGGAAAGAACGAAGTTTGTGATCAAACTCCAGAGGCATCCGCTGATCTGTTCGATTTTTTTGCCTACAGCCCCTTTCCCCTCGGGAGAGGGGTTGGGGTGAGGGCAATTAGCACATCTCTCGCGAGACGGAACCTCCACCTCGTCATCCTGAGCTTTGATAAAACAGGTAATCTCAGGATGCAGCCGCTAGTTTTTCCGTTATTCAGTTATTGCAGGCTATCTTATTGTATAGGCAGTGAAAAGTCAAGAAAACGGGCGTCTGCAATTCTCAATTGAGACACTTCTGCGAAACAGCTTCACCGCCGAGACAATCTTTTGAAATAATGAGACCGCTTCGTTGCAAAAGCGCACTACTTGCGGCGTCACCCAAATTCATCTTGGCTCGGTGCAGGCTAGAAGCCCTACCTCATAGCGCAACGGTGAAGAAAAGAAAAATCCCCTCAAAGTTGAGGGGATTTTCTGTGCTGGGGGCAAAGGATTCGAACCTCTACTTACTGTTCCAGAGACAGCTGTCCTGCCATTAGACGAGCCCCCACTTCAGCGGGCAATATTCTACTACACCCACAGCTAATCTGCAAGCCAAAATTTGGGTAAAGTCCAAAAATAAATCGTCCAAAAAGCGCAACTTTGTTATAATCACGCGAACACAAATTTATTCAATAAGGAAACCCAACTATGTCAGAAGAAAACAGCACGTTCAACCATTTCATTCGTGAGGCAATTGTCGAAGACCTCGAATCGGGACGCTTTGAGCATGTCGCTACGCGCTTCCCGCCGGAGCCGAACGGCTACTTGCACATCGGGCATGCACGCGCCATCATCATCGACTTTAGCATGGCTGAAGAATTTGGTGGCTATTGCAACCTGCGCTTTGATGACACCAATCCTGTCAAGGAAGATGTCGAATATGTAGATGCGATCAAAGAAGATATCCAATGGTTGGGTTTCCAATGGAAAAATGAATTTTACGCATCCGATTATTTCGACCAGCTTTATGAATTTGCTGTGCAGCTCATCAAAGCTGGCAAAGCTTACGTCGACGAACAGACCCCCGACGAAGTGCGCGAAAATCGCGGTACCCTGACCGAACCCGGCGTCAACTCGCCCTACCGCGACCGCCCCATCGAAGAAAATCTCGCCATGTTTGAGCGCATGAAAAATGGAGAGTTCCCCACCGGCTCTCTCGTTTTACGCGCCAAAATCGACATGGCATCCGGCAATATGAATATGCGCGATCCGATTATGTACCGCATTCTTAAAGAGACGCCGCATCACCGCACAGGCAATAAGTGGTGCATCTACCCGATGTACGATTTCGCACACGGTCAGAGCGACTCAATGGAGCGCATCACACATTCGCTGTGTTCGCTCGAGTACGAAAATCACCGTCCACTCTATAACTGGTTCATCGAGCAGTTGGGCATCTTCCCCACCCGTCAGATCGAGTTTGCGCGCCTGAACCTGACCTACACCGTCATGTCAAAGCGCCGTCTGGTGCGCATGGTCAAAGAAGGCTACGTCAACGGCTGGGATGATCCGCGTATGCCCACGCTGACTGCCTACCGCCGTCGTGGTTACACGCCGGAAGCGATCCGCGCCTTTGTGGAGGCAACCGGCGTCGCCAAGAAAAACAGTATAGCCGATGTCGGCTTGCTCGAACACCACATCCGCCAGGATTTGAATATCCGCGCCGAGCGGCGTATGGCTGTGCTAGACCCGATTAAGCTCGTAATCACGAATTATCCCGAAGATCAGGTCGAAATGCTGGAAGCGATCAACAACCCCGAAGACGAGAGTCACGGGACACGCGAAATCCCCTTTTCGCGCGAACTCTACATCGAACGCGCCGATTTTATGGAGAACCCCTCCAAGCGATATTTCCGCCTCGCCCCCGGACGAGAGGTTCGGCTCCGTTATGGATATTTTGTCACCGCCACCGACGTGGTCAAAGACGCCGACGGCAACGTGACCGAAGTCCACTGCACCTACGATCCGGCAACGCGCGGCGGCTACGCTCCCGATGG
>JANTFU010000065.1 GCA_024763295.1 Anaerolineales bacterium | reverse complement strand
AATGCGCGGCGTTGGGCGCAGCTTGCCCGAAGAAATCGTAAAAAATCTGCTTGATTTTTATCCATGCCTCGCGCGGCTTTGCCTGAAAATAGCGGATGTCGAGAAAGATCGGGTCAACCGTGTTCCATAGTCCGTTCTCGCCGCGAAAGGGCGGGATGCCGCTCTCGACCGAAATGCCCGCGCCCGTAAAAGCAGTTACATGCCGCGCGTTTTTCAGCAGTTGCGCTGCTTCAATATACTCATTCATCGTTTCTCTCGTATAAAATCGTCTCGTTCTCGTCGCTCACGAGAATATACTGCACGCTGTTCACCGTGCCGTCTTCGGTCAGCAGCGTCACATCGACCGTGTGCGGGAAATACGCAGGCACATCTGCAAGCGGGAAAATCACCCTGCCCGTCGTTTGCCCTGCCATCTCAAAAACGATGCGGCTCTCAGGGCTGGGAGCGTAGCCCGGCTTGGCGGTCCACTCAATGCCCTCACCCGCCGCAAAATAACGCGGATAAAGCGCACGCCCTTCGACCAAAATCAAATTCTCATCAACATTTGCGGAGGTTTTCTCATGGAACTCTGCCCACATCTGGCTTTGCGTTTTTACGGGATATCGGTCTGGGACGATCACTTCGCTGAGCGGCAGGCTCAACCCAGCTAGGAACAAAATCCCGATGATGATAGCGTATCCCCAGCGCGGTAACGCTCGTGGACTTGGGTTTGGCGCAGCTTCGACCAGCTTGGTGCCCAGCCCCAAAAAGATGAAGCGCGTGAATGTCAGCAGCCCGAGCATTTGATAAAGATAGAAGACCCAATCAACCGGGAAAACGAAGCGAGTACCGGATGACATAAAGAGTGCTGTCCAGAAATTGTAGAAGATATTAACTACAAGGGGCAATAACCCCAGCCATTTTTCCTTTGTCCACGCCGCAGATACCCCAATTGAAAACAGCAATACATACGATAAATATAAAATGGTCTTTGCGTTGGTTACTTTCCAACTCTCCCAGAAATTGCTTGTTGGTGTGATGATGCTTTGTGGGTTGGGTAAATAATCTCGTAGGGGAAAAACTAAAAAGCCGCCAAAGATATTTTGGGAGAAATGACCGTGGATGTTCGAGAGTATTCTTTTAGGGTCATTAAATAGGTTGTCGAGAGCGATTCCTAGCATTCTATTGGAGTATTCACTATCATTTTCATTAGGCAAGCGTGGTATTTGGCTGTTGGTGTCGGGCGTATATCGTACCGCTAATGCATTCATCTGCGATAAAGGGTTATCAAGCACGATTCCGCCTGTTAACCGCCAGTTACGAATGAGCCAAGGTGAAACGACTAGCGCAATGCCCAGTACGAGCACGGTCATTTGTATTAGCCTATTTTTTAGGGATTTTTTGTGCTCTATAATCGCAACTAAGAATGTTGGAACGATGGCTATAATGCTTTGTGTTCTAAGAAGAATAGCAATTCCCAAGATGCCGCCGGCAATAAAAGGGATGGTCTTGTTGTTTGGATGGCTCTTTATCCACCGAAAGGCAAGCAGGATAAAGGTTGCTAATAGTAAAGCTACGGGTAATTCGGAAAGAAAAACTTTTGAATATGTGGCACTCACAACAAAATGAGCGACACGATTAGTCACGATGTCTCGAAAAATAGCAAGCGTAGCAATCGCGATGCCTAAGGGACGTCCTGAGATTTCTTCTCCTAAAAGATAGAGCACCATAGGAAATGCAGCCCAAAAAAAAGACTGAAAAATGACAATGTGATTGTAGCTTTGCCCCACGAGTCCATGTGCTAACGCAAGAAAGACAACGTAGATCGGGCGTGCAGGAAATTCTTCGTTTGCCATCCCTTTGCCGATGATGATAGATTGTGAGTTTTGATCATAGAGTTGTGCATCAGAGAAAGGGTAAATCTCATAGTTTGGGGCAACGGGCGCTTGTGCCCCGTAACCTAGATTTACCGGTTGAGCGATCCATAACGTAAATGCTAGTCCCCAAATTAATATAGCTGTCCATTTTGTCGAAAGTTTTTTCTGTGAGAGTTTCGGGTAAAGTATGAAAGGAAGCGCTATTCCCCATGCAACTGCAATATGCCATTCCAGCAAAGGAACGTGAGGCCCGTTCGTTACCCATACCCATGTGTTGGCTGGGGGGAATTTTTGGTAAAGAATGGCGCTTAACGCTAGGAGTAATAAAATTATTCCCCATATACTGAAGGATAATCGTATAAAATTTGTTTTTTTCTTGATGAAAGTTATCAGATGTTCTTTGTTTAGTAATAATATCCAGATAATGACTTCGATACTTATTAGGGAGAAGAAAAGGTTGAAAATACTCGTAAACTCAAGATACCCAATCAAAATGTGGTATTCCTTTGTTTTAGCAAGCATTTTCAATATGTTGTTTATTGTATTACTGGTCATTAACAGGAACAATCCGCTAAAAAGCAAGCCCTCTTTCCATCCCTTTTCTTGTGGAAGATGTATGAGATGTGAGTTGGGTACCGTTGAGCGAATATAGAAAAATAAGCTGCCCAAGAAGAGAACTGACGTGATGCTGATCATGGCTAATCGCGAAGTTGAATAAAGCCAGATTATGCGACTTCCGCTTTCTGATGGGATCAGGCTAAAAACCAGTAAGGCTATGCTTTGCCATACAAATACTAGACCAATAATTTTTGCGAGAGATTGTTTGTTTTGATTCATCGTTGAAGTCTAAGCAATTGTCATTAGGGAACAACTGTTTTGATGACGGGAATTTTTTGCATCATGCTGATGATGACGAATGATATTAAATAACAAAGCAATGTGGTAAGTGGGATAGCCCACAAAGAAGCCAGTGGCATCGTTGGGATATTGAGCAAGCCCCATACCTTATTAATCCATTGCAGAACGATAGGGTGAATTAAATATATGCCAAAGCTGGTCTTTGAGAGTATAGTGATTATATTGTCTGCTTTCGTTGTAATGCGATCCCCGATCGCTTTTAGTAAGCCAAAAGCACCTATCCCGATAACGATGAAGTTGATGCTTAGATAGCTTCGATATACATTTTCATGTACCGATTCTGTGGGCGGAATATTAAAAAAGTAAATGATGAAGGAGCTTAATAGCCCCAAACTGAAAAGGGCGATAAATACCAAGTTGTTTTTTTTATTAATACTGAGCTGAGAAAGATATAAACCTAATATGTAGTAGCCTATGTATCCAGTAACGAGTTGTAGTTCGAAACCAAATGATAACGGCGTGTAATACTCCATGATTGCAAAAACAGGGACAACCAGAATCCATAGAATAATAAAGTAAATCAACTCAGTTTTCTTTGCATTCCTTGCAAATACACGCAGAACAGGCGTGAGAATATATAATCCGATTAGGGGATATAAAAACCATAAATGTGGCGCACGGGTACTGCGCAAAACCCTGATAAATAGAGACAAAACAGCTTTTATCGTAAATCCACTATTGATTAGTTGTTGATTCCAGACAATGTCATAGAAAATAGACCATGCGAAAAAGGGGATAAGCACTTTTAAGGCTCGTTTTTTGAAAAAAACTGTCAATGGTTCATCTTTTCGTAACAAAAGAAAACCACTTAACATGAAGAAGGCAGGGACGCCTATTCTCGAAAGAATAAGGTATATCACGCTTGCCCAATAAGGCTTACCACCTAATCCCTCTATATGAGCCATGATGACCAAAAAAGATGCTGCTACTCTTAAGAAGTCTGCCCAACGAATCGTGTTTATCCTTGATGCCTGTGGAGTTGTCATGTTTTGAGTTCTTTTCCTTTTGAGTTAGCACACTGGGCATAAGATGAATTTGCGAGACAGCTTTGCCGTCGAGTCAATCTCCTCAAAAATGAAATTGCCACGCCGCAACGTATTAGCAATGTGCTTCAAAGCATTTGACGCCTGCTCCGCCGACTGCCGCGCTGTGGACGGTATTGGCGGGAAGTTCGAGACGATCTCCTGTGTGCAGGGTGAGGCGTTGGTTGGTGTCGGGGAGGATAAAAGTGATTGATCCGCGCACGACATAGATGATTTTGTGGTAAGTATGTAGGTGCGGAGAATACAGATCGTGTGGGGCGTTCGACCATGGATAGTAATCCAAACCTTCGGTATGTAAGATTTGGGCGAGTTCCTGCTCGGTGGGGGCGTGGTCTGCACCCCAGCGGATGATGGTGGGTTCGGTAAAATTCGGCATATTTTCTTGTAATGGAATTTATCTTGTTGGAGGTAACGAGTGTTATGTTGTTTTTGGCTCAAGTTTTGCTAAGAAGTAGAGCAAAATTCCTGCGCCGATGGTGGCGATAACGCCCCAGCCGATCATCCAGCCGAGGGCGTTGAATCCGAAAGCGGAACCAATTGGGTTGACGAGCAGCGGCAAAAGGAGGGCTGCCACGCCCCACGCAAGAGCGTTTCCGCCAATCCAGTAGCCAATCCCTTTGGCGTTTAGTCCGATAATTTGCAGGATGCCGATCGCTAATCCCACGAAAAATCCGCCGAGGGGATTGCCGACAAAAAGCGCCGCGCTTGACCAGCCGAGTGTGCTAGCGAGCGCCCACCAGCCGCCGACGGGGAGGTAGGCACGCAGGGCGAACCATTGCATGATGCCGAGTGCCGCGCCGTAGAGCGCCCAATTGCCCGCGCCCTGATTGCCGACCGCGCCGCTGATTGCGCCGCCCAACGCGCCGCCGATGAAGGCTGCTATGAGCCATTGGACGGTGGGGAGCGTGCGTTCGCTGTTGCCTGCGGGGGTGAAGGTTTTGCCAATGTTGCCAAGCGCTTTGGGAACGATATAGGAAATGGCTGCACCAGCAATCATTTTGGTCAGTTCGTCCATGCTTTACTCCTTTAGTCTTTGCTTAAAAATTCTCCCATTTCAACGTCGCCGAGTGCTTTTTTGAAGTCAGCGGTTTGCATGATGATGGCGGTGCCGCGCTTGCCGGAGCCGAAGGATACTTCGTCGTAGTCGAAGATGTTTTTGTCTGCCAGTAGGCGGATGGGCTGGGGTAAGCCGAAGGGCGCGACCGTGCCGATGACGTAGCCCGTGACGCGCAGGACTTCATCTTTGGTTGCCATTGTCATGCGGGATTGCCCAAGATAGGCGCGCAGTGCTTGCCACGATAATTGCCCGGGACCGGCGACCATGACCATCATAAATTCGTCTTTGCCCACACGGAAGAGAATGCTGCGCACGAGTTGCATAATATTTTGTCCGCGTTCGGCGGCAGCTTCTTCCATGCTTTTGAACGGTTTTTTGTGTTCAAAAACGCGATGTGGGGCGTTGAGTTTTTCTAATGCGAGGGATACGGGAGCTTCTTTTGTCATAACGATATTATACCTGTTCAAAAGCATTGACACAGCTTAGGCTTGCTTTTATAGTTACGAGCAATATGGCAATTCTGTCATAATTCTATTCGATTTTTCATGGAGGAACTATGCTCGCTTTAAATCTTTTGTCTGAAGCTTCTCACGGACCTGACCTGACTTGGCTTTTGATTGTTGTCTTGGTCGTTTTTGCCTTGATTGTTGCGATCGGTTGGATGACCAGTGGCAAGCAAGAAGATGCGCCCGCTGAAAGCCATGCGCCTGCGCACGCTGACCATGTGGAGGCTGCCGTTGAAGAAGCCTCTGCTGCACCCGATGATCTGACCAAGCTCGAAGGGATTGGACCTAAGGTTTCCTCCGTGCTTACGGAGGCAGGCTACGAAAGTTATGCCAAATTGGCGGCTGCCAATGTGGATGATCTCCGCTCTATCTTGAAATCGGCTGGTTTGCAGATGATGGAGCCTGCAGGCTGGATCGAGCAGGCAGAACTCGCCGCGAAAGGCGACATGGAAGCGCTCGAAAAATTGCAGGATGTGCTTAAAGGCGGGCGCCGCGTTTAGTTCGTTTTTGGGTAGCGCGGTAGCTAATTGTGAAAAAAGATTTCAACCGCCAAAATGCAGGGTTTTAGGAGAAAAAAAGAAGAGAGTGTCAACCCAAATGGCAAGACTGGGCAGAAATGTCATCTTTCTTGTTTTTTCATCTTAAAAACTTGGCGTTCTTTGTGCCTTGGCGGTTCCCTTTTTCCCCTCACGGTTAAGTACGTTGTCCCCGTTTTTTCAAAGCCCCTGATTACAAAATGTAAATCGGGGGCTTTTTCTTAGGATTTGTGAAGAACTAACGTATCCATCTGTTGGCTTGCTTATGCCGAGTTTTCGTGTGTATACTTTTGCATCCTTAAAACCGTACGAAAAGGATTGAACATGCCCCTGAAAATAAAAGCCATTATCTTCGATTTTGGCGGCGTACTCATCGACTGGAGTCCGCATAACTTGTATAAAGATTATTTCGCTGACGATGCCGCCATCGACGCTTTTCTGGAAGAGATCGACTTTTATCATTGGAATGCCCAGCAGGATAAAGGGCGTTCTTTTGCTGAAGCGGTAGAAATTCAGTCGGCGAAATTTCCGCAGCATGCCGAGCTAATCAAAGCCTATGCAGATAATTGGATTAATTCCATCACCGGTATGAAAGTTGATGTCGTTAAGTTACTTTATCGTTTGAAAGCAAAAGGTTTCCCCGTTTATGGCTTAAGCAATTGGTCTGCTGAAACTTTTCCGCTTGTTGCAGAAGAATTTTCCTTTTTGAAAGACCTTGATAAGGTGGTGCTTTCTGGTGCGGTCAAAATGATTAAACCTGAGCCGGAGATTTTTCATTACCTCTTGGCGCAAATTCCCGAAAGCGCGGAAGAATGTCTTTTCATCGACGATTCGCTGGCGAATATTGAAGCAGCGCAAAAGTTGGGCTTTCAGACCGTGCATTTCACATCAGCGAACGCACTGGAAGAAAACTTAAAAGAACAAAAGCTCCTTTAAATGCAAAGAGCCTGTGCTTTCGAAAAGCGCAGGCTCTTCTTAAAAAAGTATAGATTAGACCCAGCCCATGAGCCGTGCAATACTTGCTGTGGCAATCGTGACGACAAAACCCAGCCCCAGCGGGATGAGCGCACTCAGCGTCGCCCATTTACGGCTATTGGTCTCCTTGAAAATCGTGATAATCGTCGTCGCGCAGGGGTTATGCAGCAGCGCAAAAAGCATCAAATTGACCGCCGTCAGCATTGTCCAGCCGTTTTGGTCGACGAGCAGCGTGCGCAGGGCGTCCATTGAATCCAGTTCGATCATCATGCCTGTACCCATATAGACCATCAGCATGGTCGGCACGACAATCTCGTTGGCGGGGATGGCGATGAGATAGGCGAGCAAAATTACGCCGTCCAAGCCCATCAAAACACCGAGCGGGTCGAGGAAGTTGGCAACGTGTTGCGCCAAACTAACCCCGTGAAGGTTGATATTTGCCAAAATCCAGATGACTGCGCCAGCCGGAGCCGCTGTTTGGATGGCACGCCACAAAACAAAGAGTGTGCGGTCGATGAGGGATGTGTACAGGATTTGCAGGAAATTCGGTTTACGGTAAGGCGGCAGTTCAAGCGTGAATGCGGACGCTTCGCCCTTGAGAATGGTTTTGGATAATGCCCAAGAGACGGTGAGCGTGAAGAAGATGCCGAGTACCACTACCGCCACCACCGAGCCTGCTGCCGCGATGGACGCATAAACGGGTGGAAAAGCTGCGGCGACAAAAACCGTCCCAAGCATAATGAGCGTGGGAAAACGCCCATTACAGGGCACAAAGTTATTCGTGAGAATCGCAATTAGACGTTCACGCGGCGAATCGATGATTCTCGTCGCCACGACACCGGCGGCGTTGCAGCCAAATCCCATTGCCATCGTGAGGGATTGTTTTCCGTGCGCACCGGCTTTTTTGAAGAGAAAATCCATATTGAAAGCGACGCGCGGCAGGTAGCCCAAGTCTTCCAAAAAGGTGAAAATCGGGAAGAAAATCGCCATTGGCGGCAGCATCACAGCGATGACCCATGCCAGCCCGCGATATACGCCGTGCCAGAGGAAGCCTGTCAGCCACCAAGGAGCGCCGACCGCGTTGAAAATGCTTGCGCCCTGTTCTTCAACCCAGAAGAGGGCGGTTGCGATCATGTTTGACGGGACATTTGCGCCCACAACCGTAATCCAGATGACGATTGCCAGAATAACCAGCATCAGCGGTAGACCGAGAATTGGCGATGTCAAGATGCGGTCGATGCGCTGATCGAGATCGTAGTCGGTTTTGCCCTTGCTGTGAACGGCGCGTTTTTTAATTGCTTCGGCTTCGCTATACAACGATTTGACAATTTCGTCGCGGAAACCGCTGGAGAGAGTGCCGCGTAGCTCGGCGGCTTTGTGGAGAATGTCGTTTGTGGTGGTCATCTTAGAACCTGCCTGAAAAATATTTCAGAATGCTCTCTGCGCCGTCCTCGGCGCAGGCGTTGACGAAAATTGCCGCCGGGGACGGCGGCTGGAGAAATTTTAGAATAGACACTTATTGCCTCCCGTCCACAGCCATTTTTTTGCTAAATTCAACCCCGGCGCGTTGTTGACGGTTAACCAATTCGTTGAGTGTGCCGTCGCGCAAGGCGGCTTCGACGGTTGCGTCGCCGTCCAGCAGGCGGATTGCCAGCCAACGGGCGTTCGGGATGCCGGGGGCGGCGGCTTCGATCATCGGGACAAGTTCGTTGACGGCGTGTTGAAATTCGGGGGTGCCTTCAACGCGGCGTGGCTTGGTTTTGATATTGCCATCAATCACGTCTGCGATGGTCGAGAGTAGTTGACCGATTCCTTCGCCGCTGCGCGCGACGATGGGAATAGCTGGTACGCCCAAATCACGCGCTAAACTGCGCGTATCCACATCCAGTCCCTTGCGGCGGGCTTCGTCCATCAAGTTGACGGCGACGACCACCTTATCGGTGATTTCGGTGACTTGCATCACAAGGTTGAGATTGCGCTCCAGCGCAGTCGCATCTGTGACGACGATGGTGCAGTCGGGCTGACCGAAGAGAATAAAATCGCGCGCCACTTCTTCATCTTGCGATGCCGAGAGCAGGGAGTAGGTGCCGGGCAAGTCAACAAGTTTGTAGCGCACTTTGTTGAATTCAAAGGCGCCTTCGGCACGCGTCACGGTTTTGCCGGGCCAGTTGCCGGTATGTTGCTTTAGACCGGTCAATGCGTTAAAAAGCGTCGATTTGCCGGTATTGGGGTTGCCCGCCAGCGCAATCACACGGTCAAATTTTTCGAGATCAATGCCCATTTGCTCCAGTTGCGTGAAGGCGGGGCAGGTCTCGCAGTGTTCGGTTGGGAAGTTTGTACTCATAAAAAGTCCTTTTGACGTTGGAATGTTCCAACGTTTAAACGTTCTAACGTTATAACGGCTTCACCCAAATCTGATTCGCTTGCTCTTTGCGCAAAGCGATCAATGTGCCGCGCACACGATAGCCACGCGGGTCACGGAAAGAATTCTTCAATTCGGGAACAATTCTTGCGCCGGGAGTCAGTCCCAAATCTAAAAAGCGACGGCGGGTGAAGCCCTGACAAGCTGCGTCAAGCGCGACAACCTCGGCTTCTTGGGCGTGTGCCAACTCATCGAGCGGAATCGCATCTGCCAGCGCAGTTACGCTTTCGGGCAGCGGGGCGACATGCACATTGGCTGCCACTGCGGGCGCGAGTTTATATTCTGCTTGTCCATCGCTCAGTAAATAACGTTCGGGCGTGCGTTCTAAAATGCGGATGGTTTGTCCTAGGCTTAGTCCTTCTGCTAGGATCTGCGCAAAGGCTAATTCGGGTTCATCTTCCAAATGGACAATCTGGGCGGGCGTGTCCTCGTTCCAATCGGTCAGCGGGGTGCTTTCAATTTCAGCCAGTACGCCCTCACGGTTTGGAATCGGGTCGCCATGCGGGTCGCGGGTAGGGTAGCCGAGCCGAGCGTCCATTGCGTCCACCTCTGCGGGCGTCATTCCGTGCTCAAGGCGGTGCGCTTCGGCGTGGACTTTATCCAGCGGCAGTCTCGCTTCGTCTGCCAAATAGCGCTCCAGTAAACGATGCGCACGCACAATGTGGATCGCCCAGCGTTCGCCCTCGGCGGTTAGGTGCAATTCTCTGCCGCGCTGCTCAATCAAGCCCTGCGTTTGCATTCGGGCGATAATCGTAAAAACTTTTTTGATGCTAAAGCCGGTTGCGCCTGCCAGCGATTCAGCCGAGGCGTGCCGTCCCTGCTGTTCGCGGTCGAGCAAGTGTTTGAGCGCGTCCTCCACTTCTTCTCGGCGGCGGCTTTCGTTTAGCGCCATAATTTGCTTGGGGGCAAAAACGGCT
>JANTFU010000064.1 GCA_024763295.1 Anaerolineales bacterium | reverse complement strand
TCGATTAAGCCGGCTTCATGGAAGACGGAAATTAAATTGCCTTCTTGATAAGGCAGACGCACGGTCAGCGGTGCATAAGTTTCATACAGGCTTTCTTGAATGAGTTGTTTGAGTTCGTTTAGTCCAAGCCGCTGTCGTGCCGAGATTGCGATTGAGCGCGGATAGTCTTTAAGGGTTTCTTGCGCGTTTTCGGGGGCATTCAGTCGGTCGATTTTGTTGAGTATGGTGATAACGGGAATATGTGCCGCGCCAATATCTTCGAGCGTTTCTTCGACGGCTTCGTAGTGGTTCATGGCGTTGGGATGCGAGATATCGACCACATGCAGGAGCAAGTCTGCTTCTGCAATCTCTTCCAGCGTGGCACGGAACGCCGCGACCAGTGTGGTGGGCAATTTTTGGATAAAACCAACGGTATCGGTAAAAAGGGATTGGTAGCCGCCCGGAAGCTCCACGCGGCGCGTCGTCGGGTCGAGCGTGGCAAAAAGTTGGTCGGCAACGTAAACATCTGCCTGAGCGAGCTGGTTGAGTAGCGTCGATTTGCCCGCATTCGTATATCCAACAAGGGCAACGACGGGTAGGCGTGATTTTTTGCGTTTGTCGCGGTGGCGCAGGCGGTGTGAGCGCACTTTTTCAAGCTCGCTTTTTAGGTGTGAGATGCGCTTGCCGATGATGCGTCGGTCAACTTCGAGTTGCGTTTCGCCGGGTCCGCGCAGACCAACGCCGCCCACGCTACCGGAGCGTCCGCCGCCACCGCCTGCTTGACGCGCCAGATGCGTCCAGGCGCGTGTCAGACGGGGCAGAAAATATTCGTATTGGGCGAGTTCTACCTGAAGCATCCCCTCGCGCGTGCGGGCGTGTTGAGCAAAAATGTCCAGAATCAGCGAAGTACGGTCGAGCAGACGGATATTTTCACCCAGCGCGCGCTCTAATTCGCGTTGATGGCGTGGGGAAAGTTCATCGTCAAAAACGACAACTTGGGCGAGTGAATCTTCGGCAAGCGCTTTTAATTCTTCGACTTTGCCGCTGCCGATAAAAGTTTTTGGATTCGGGCTGCTGAGACTTTGGGTTAACTCACCGACAACTTCAAGCCCGGCGGTATCTGCCAGCAGAGCAAGCTCGTCGAGCGAGTCATCGAGGGGCAGCATACTCGGCTGCCCAAAAATTTCAACGCCGACGAGAAAAGCACGCTCTCGTGGCGCTTTGGTTGGTTGGGAAGATTTTTTTGACATGCAGAAAGGGAATTAATTAGCGTGGGTGTTTGCGCCAAAGAGTTTGGCAACCTTGGGGTCGGTCGCTTCGCTGCGATCGGGCAAAAGGATGTGGAAGGTCGTGCCGGGGCATTTTTCTTCATCGTAGCCTTCAGAATCGACCCAGATTGTGCCGCCGTGTGCTTCAATGATGCCGCGCGTAATCGGCAATCCCAGCCCGGGACCGCCGCCTTTGAATTTTGTTTTGCCGCTTGAGTGCAGTGCCGCCTTACCAAGTTGACGGAATTTTTCAAAAATAATCGCTTGGTTTTCCGGCGAGATACCAATGCCGGTGTCTTCAACCGTAATTTCGATAAAGCCGGGCAATATGCGTCCATCGACGGTGACGCTGCCTTTGTCGGGGGTGTATTTTATAGCGTTGGTGAGGACATTGCGTAATGCCTGATAAATTCTTTCAGGGTCAGCAAAGATAAGCTGGTCAGCACCTTTGAATTGTTTGATTTTCAAATTTAAGTTTCGCTCTTCGCAAATGGGTCTGAGTTCTTTTTCTAATAATTTGAAAGTGTTTTTCAACCACAGGGGTTGAAAATTGAGTGAAAGCAGGCTATTGTCGATCAAGGAGACATCGATCATATCATCGACAATTTCGCGCAGGCGATGCACGCCGGTTTTGACGCCGTCTAGCAGTTGGCTGGCTGTGCCATTCTCGTTGGGAATGAAGTCACTCATCATGGCGGTGTAGCCTTCAATCAGAGTCAGCGGGGTCTTCAATTCATGTGCGGCGACGGATATAAAGTTTGACTTTGTTTTGTCGAGTTGTTCCAGTTTATGCTGAATGGAATTCAGTTCGTTGGTCACATACGAGACGCGCTTATCTGCTTCAAAACTTGCGGCTTTTGAGAGGCAGTAAGAGTAAATTGCCGATGTTGCGCTGACCAGTTCGATTGCATCCAGTGGATCAAGGTTTTCTTTTGCAACTTCAAAAGTAAGTGCATTCGCGCGTGAAAGGAGTGTTGCCAGATTATGTTTCCCCTCAGCGAGGTCGCTCTCTGTGGGGGCGTTTGCCCAGTCATACAGCAGTGGATCCATCCACGAAGGGTCACCGGTTAGAATCGCCTGCTCCAGCAGATTGAAAAAACGTCCCAACTCCTTCTTGAAGTTTTCACGCACACCAGTGCCGCGTGCCAAATCGTGAGCAACGCGGTCGATCCAAAGCGGGCGAATTTTTTCGAGAAGATTTTGAAGAGACATATTTTTTTAGGTTGGGGCTGGCAAAGTTTATGTATTATACCTTGCTTGAGGGCTTATGGGCGTTGTTTTAGCCAAAAAAGGATTGTTTTGCCAGTGATTTGTAAGCTTTCGGCAGAGACTTTGTCCGCTGTGTCAGCTGTGGTATGCCAATAAGGATAGTCAAAGTCAATCAGGTCTACAGCGGGGATACCGGCTTCGAGAAAAGGCGTGTGATCATCAAGCATACTAAATTTTTCTTCATTGATAAAGGTATCTGCATAGCCAAGCTCTGCGGCGGCTGACCAAATTTCGGCGCGGATGGTCGGGTCAGAATTCTTTTCAAGGTAAATATCCAAATCCGCGTCGCCAATCATGTCGAGAATGACAACGGCTTCAATTTTCTCTTTTTCTAGCGCGTAACCATTAACGAAGGCGCGGGAGCCTAAAATCCAATCCCAGCCTTCAATGTGACCGTTATCTTCCAGATCGAAGAAGACTAACCAGACATCGTCGATGTCGGTGGGGAGGACGCGACTCAACTCCAGCAGGACGGCAACGCCGGATGCGCCGTCGTTCGCGCCCAAGATAGCTTGATTCCGTTTGTCAACTTCGGGGTCGTGATCGGCTTTTAGTCGATTATCGTAATGCGCGCCTAAGATGATTCTGCCCATCGAATCGGTACGCCGTTTGGCGATGATGTTGTAGCCCGTATGCTCCATACTGACAAATTCTTGCTCTTCGACAAACCAGCCGTTTTCTTCAAGCGTTGCGCGTATCCACTGCCTTGCTAAGCGGTGCGCTTCTGAGTTTGGCAAGCGTGGACCGAGTTCGGTTTGGCGGAGCACATGCTCATACGCACACGCCCCGTTAAAGTTGGCGGAAACAGGCGCGGATGGCGTGCGTTCCGGCGCAGGGCTTTGGAAGGCGTACCAAAGCAGATAGATGCCTATCCCTGCCATGATAAGGGCGATAAATCGCAGAATTATTTTCTTGCGCATATCCATACCCTTAAATAGAATTTTCAGCCAAATAAATCTCTAAATCCGATAAAGCGCGCGCCGCATTTGCGGCGGCTCTTTCACGTTTGCCCAATCTCTTCTTGCCTGCCGGACGCAGAACGCTTTCGTCCAACGGCGGGATGATGCCGAAGTTCGCCTTCATGGGCTGGAAATCTTTTTCGGCGGCATTGGTGATGTAGTGGCATAGTGCGCCGAGCATGGTGGTGGGGGGGAGTTGGAGGAGAGCTTGCCCATTGAGCAGTCGCGCCAAATTTTGCCCCGCCAGCAAACCGGTGGCGATATTACCGACATAGCCCTCCACGCCCGTAATCTGACCGGCAAAAAGCAGATTGTCGCGGGTTTTGAATTGCAGCGTGGGGCGCAGCAGGCGCGGTGAAGCGATGAAGGTATTGCGGTGCATTTGCCCGTAGCGCGCGAAGGTCACGTTTTCCAAGCCGGGGATCAGGCGAAAGACACGCCGTTGTTCAGGAAATTTGAGATTGGTTTGAAAGCCGACCAAATTATAGAGATCGCCCACAAGATTATCCTGCCGCAATTGCAACACGGCGTAGGGACGCCGTCCTGTGCGCGGATCGGTCAAGCCAACCGGACGCAGCGGACCAAACGCAAGCGATTTTTCGCCGCGACTGGCGATTACTTCTACTGGCAGACAGCCTTCAAAATATTTGTGCGCACCGGCGGTCACGCCTTCTTCCATGCTGAGTTCAAAAGAATGCAGTTGAATACGCTCTGCTTCGACCAGCGCATTATTAAAACGCTCGTATTCTTCTTTGGTGAAGGGACAGTTGATGTAGTCGCCCTCGTCTTCGTCGCCGCGATTGTAGCGCGAGGCGCGGAAAGCGATTTCCATATTGATGCTCTCGGCGTGCACGATGGGAGCAATTGCATCGAAAAAATACAGATGTTCTTCTCCCGTCAATTTGAGAATAGCTTGCGAAAGCGCATCCGATGTGAGCGGACCTGAAGCAACAATCGTTGGTTCAGCAGGAATTTCGCTCACTTCCTCGCGGATGATGTTGATATTGGGGTGCGCTTCAAGCCTTGCGGTGACGGCTTGGGCGAAACGTTCTCTGTCCACAGCGAGGGCGCCACCAGCGGGCAAGGCAGTTTGGTCGGCGACCTCGAGCAGTAATGAACCCATTCGCCGAATCTCATTTTTTAATAAACCGGAAGCACGATCGGGCAAGTTCGATCCGAGCGAGTTGGAGCAAACCAACTCCGCCAAATCCGCGCTTTCGTGTGCGCCGGTCTCTTTTGCCGGTCGCATCTCATATAAATTTACCTGAAAATTTGCTTGGGCTGCCTGCCAGGCGGCTTCACTGCCTGCCAAACCGCCACCAATGACGTTTATTTTTTGCATGGCGCAATTTTATCATCGGAACGGGTATAATAAGGCACGTTTCGCTCAGGATTTGTGGAAAGAATATCCATGTCAAAGCTCAATCTCATTGAAAGCGTACTCAAAGATGCCTGTGAACTCAGCGGGGCAAGCTGGGCTGTTTGTGCAGAACATAGTCAATTGGGATGGATTTTTCGTGGCAGTTATCGCTTGGGGAAAAAAGAACGCCGTCTTCTTGAAAATTACCTTGCAGATGAAAAAATAGATCGTTGGCTTTCAGATTCTCTTCAGACGGAACGCTCCCGATCCCGAAAATTGGCATCCGCTGTGGATGTTGGCGCGCCGTATTTATACTGTTTTCCGATAACCGCGTCGGGACGGCTTTATGTAGTGGGCAGTAAAAAACTGGCGTCGCCAAAGAAAAAAATCTGGCGACTTGTTAGTAAAACTTGCCCCTTACTGCCTGATAGACAAATGCTCGAGCGCACGGATGCCTTTACCTTTGGCGGGCAAATGAGCGTCCCTTATGACCTGCCGCGCTCACTGAATCGCATTCTTGAACGCTTGCGGGAATATGTTCCCACCGATGGTGCCTGGTTAGCACTATATAGCGAGCGAAAATTGCAATTGCGGGCTGTTTACAACGCCGAAAAACCCTTAGGCGCAAAGATTGCATTTGAAACAGAGCATCCCTTGGCACAAGTTATTCAAAGCCGAGCGCCGCTGCGACTAGATATCGGGGATGCAGATTGGCATCTGCTTGAAATTGACTCTGCTGTTAGTTGGTTAGCATTGCCGCTTGTGGTTGGGCAGCGCTTAATCGGGGTTGTTACCCTTTGGCGCGCGACGCCTTTTACTGCAAACGAATGGTTGAATGCCCAGCACTTGAGCGTTTATGCAGCCGCATCCACAGATATGTTTGTGACTTTTGCTGAGATGGCAGATCAGTTAAAACGTCAGGCAATGCTGAACGATTTTTCGATGGTTATTTCTTCAGCGCAAGACCTAAACCAAATTGTGAAACGCGTTTTCTCTTTACTGGTACGTGCCTTTAATACCAAATTCATCTCGCTTTACTTGCTCTCGTCCGACGGGCGTACTTTACGCGAGTTCAAACATCTTGAACGGCGTTCTGTGCCACGTACAGGGTTTGTAGAGGAACATCCGATTGCGCGTTTTATCCGTCAGGGAAGAAACTTGCGAATTGAGAATGTAAAAGATGCCAAATATCCCTTTTCTACGCCAGGCGCGAAGAGCGCTTTTGTAATCCCGCTCAAATATCGTGGGGATGTAATCGGGTTATTGTCGCTCGAAAGTGAGCAGGAAGATGCTTTTAGCAGTTACGATGAAAATTTATTGGTCGTCATTGCCAGCCATCTCTCCGGCTTGGTGGAATATGGGCGTCTGCGTGATGAAGCCGAAGCGCGCGCTCGGAATTTGGGCTTGATTCATGAAGTTATTCAGCAGGTAATTGGGTTAACGAATATAGAAGAAGTTGCCCAAACCACTGCCGATATTTTGGTACAATATTTTTCGTATGAACTTGCGGCTGTTTTGCTGGTTAATCGTCACAATGAACTCAAGATTAGTGGGATTAGCGGGAAGGCAACCCCGCATATTCAGGCAGCGTTGACTGCGCTCGAAAATACAGTTAAGGGCGGTGTGACGCGCTATGTCTATCAGAGTGGCGAAAGTGTGATGGTTGACGATGTTGAGAAACATCCTGAATATGTACACGTCCCCGGTTGGGATGCCGGTTCTGAGATTTGTGTAGCGCTTAAAGACGGCGATCGCGTTTTGGGGGTAATTGACGTTGAATCGCGTGATAAAAACACCTTTAATCACAACGATTTGCTGGCGCTTGAATCTTTAGCTGGTTTTTTAACCAGTGCGGTCTCGAACGTAGATCGTTATCAAATGTTGCAAGACACAATTCAAATTTTACAAACCACACAGGAAGAATTGAACGAGCGCATGGAAGCCCAGCGCGAAGCGGAAAATCGTTTAGTGCAAGCGGCGAAATTGGCGGCGGTCGGTGAAATGGCTGCGGGTTTAGCACACGAATTGAACAATCCGCTTACGACGGTAGCGGGTTTCTCGGAATTGGTTTTGGCTGATCTGCCGCCTGATGCGCCCCAGCGCGACGATCTTGAATTGGTTTTACGCGAAGCGATTCGTGCACGGAATGTGGTACGGCGTCTACTGGATTTTGCCCGCCAAAGTGAAAGTGTACGCGTGCGAGCGGATTTGAATGAAGTTGTCGAAGATGTGGCAATTTTGATGCGACATCTTTTTGAGACGAGCAACGTCGTTTTTTCGCTTGATTTGGCAGATAACTTGCCCTGGGTGCTGATGGATCGTGACCAAATCAAACAGGTGGTGCTCAATTTGCTGCACAATGCGCTTCATGCAATGCCAAATGGCGGGACGCTCTCTGTCCGTACAGAAATCGGTCAGAAAAACGAAGCCGATTGGGTTGTCATGCATGTGCAGGATAGCGGAAAAGGGATTACGCCGAATGACTTAGCCCGAATTTTCGAGCCCTTTTTCACGACAAATGCCGACAATGGTGGTACCGGCTTGGGCTTGGCGGTTAGTTATGGCATTATCACAGACCACCGGGGTTTTATTGATGTAAAGAGTGAGCCAAATCAGGGCGCCCGCTTTAGTGTTTGGTTGCCCCTCGAGGAGAATGCTGGATGAGTACACCTTTTATCTTAATTGTTGACGATGAACCCGGAATCGCTCGGCTGTGTGAACGCTTGCTAACAAAAGCAGGCTTCGGCACTTTGGCATTTACTGACCCTAAGAAGGCGATGGACTACCTGCATGAGAACCGTGTCGATTTACTGCTTGTCGACATCCGTATGCCCGAAGTGGACGGCTTTAGTCTGGTCAGTTTTGCCAAAGAGCAGCAACCGGATATTGCCACGCTGATTATGACCGGTTTTGGGACGGTTGAAACCGCTATCAAAGCGCTACGCCAGGGCGTGGACGGTTTGATTTTGAAACCCTTTGAAAACGGCGATGAACTGATTTCTGCTGCAGAGCAAGCCTTGGCAGACAAACAACGCAAACAAGATGCTGCGCACATGCAGGCGCTCCGTCCGCTATTTGATTTGACGGAAACCTTTTTGGCGGAAACACACCCTGAAGAACTGCCAGAAATTATTGTAGAAGCCGTTTGCAAGCATCTGCGTTGTGAAAACGCCGCTTATTATCAGCATCAAGATGAAGGCTGGCATTTGCTCGCAAAACGGAATCAAGCCCCTCTCACGGACGATAACGAAACTTTCTTAACGGTACTCAGCCATTTGGATGCACCCCTCACGTTTTATGACGGTGCTTCATCCCAATCTGAATTTTACGAAGAGATGCAGGCGCTTGGGCTGGGATCTGTCTTGTTGGTGCCCTCGATGCAGGCGCAAATTGACGCGGTGATTTTTGCGGCGCGTAGCAGCGGCGATGTGCCGTTCCGCGCGATTGATTTGGATACCCTGCTGATTTTGACACGCCAAGCAGCAGTCGCCGTTGAAAATGCACATCTTTATGAAGAATTGCGTGCGTATGTTAAGCAGATTGAAGATTCGCAAAAAGCGCTTTTGCAGGCAGAGAAAATGGCAGCGGCGGGACGCTTGACCGCCTCGATTGCGCATGAAATCAATAATCCCTTGCAGGCGGTGCGCAACTGTTTGCATCTTGCAGGGCACGACGATTTGCCCGAAGAGCGCCAGAATGAGTATTTTGTGCTCGCCCAAACGGAACTGGAACGCCTAACCACCACTGTTCAGCGGATGCTTGATTTTTATCGTCCGGGCAAGGTCAAACCCAAGGAAGTTGATCTTGCTGAAATTTTGGCGCATGTGTTGACCTTGATGGGGACGCAACTGCAAAAGAGGGCTGTGGAAGTAAAAACACATCTGCCCAAAAAACTCCCTACCGTGATGGCGGTGAGCGCACAGTTACAACAAGTTTTTCTCAACCTGATTTTGAATGCCTACGACGCAATGCCCGGCGGTGGCGAAATCGAGATTGTCGCCAGAAAAGTGGCGGATTTTGTGGAAATCACTTTTCAGGATAGCGGCATGGGTATCCCGCCGGAAAATCGCGAGAATATTTTTGAACCATTTATCAGCACCAAAGAGGGTGGCACCGGCTTGGGGCTGACTGTCAGTTACAATATTATTGCTGCGCTGGGTGGCGAGCTAAAATTACTCAACAATAATAAGCCCGGCGCATGTTTTCAGGTCACTTTGCCGATTGGAGAAAAATAATGTCCCCAAATATCTTAATTGTCGATGACGAACCGGTTGCCCTGAAGTCATTGGGCGACATTTTACGACTCGAAGGTTACAGCGTTGCAACGGCTGAGAACGGGCAAGTCGCTGTCGATTATGTCCGCAACCGTTATGTTGACTTGATGATTGTCGATTTACGGATGCCCGGCATCGGCGGCTTAGAAGTCGTGCGCATTGTCAACGAAATCTCTCCCGATACCGAAATCATCTTGCTGACCGCCTTTGGCTCGACAGAAACTGCGGTCGAGGCGCTGCGGTTGCGCATTCACGATTATTTACTCAAGCCCGCCTCGCCTGCGCAAATCCTTGCCAGCGTGCGGATGGGACTTTCACGGCGGGAAGACAAGCTACGCTCACGGGAAGGCTACGCCCCCGAAACGCCCCTGGATGAGCGGGTTGCCACCGTTACCTTAAGTGATGGCACACTGGTAGATTTATCCCGCCGCACAATTAGATACGGCAAGAAAGAGATTAACTTGACCCCGGCAGAGGGGCGTTTGTTGAGAATTTTTCTTGAGAATGTTGGGCGCGTTTTTTCACATCGCGAACTGGTTCTGTTGGTACAGGGATACGAAACCGCGAAACATGAAGCCCCCGAAATTTTGCGTCCGCTGGTGAGCAGATTGCGTCAAAAGTTGAACGACATCCCTGCTTTGGATGGCGCGGTAGTCAGTGTGCGCGGAACAGGCTATGTTTTCGAGTACAAAACCAAAGAGCCGTAACCAAGCCGCTTAAGAGTGCGGTCCCCACGGAATATCCGGAGGGAGTTGGTGCGGTGGACGAATCCAACTGAGCCAGCCACTGACTCCCTTTTTTATTTCCTTTTTTTCATAGCGGACAAGCAGCAAACTGGCGATTAGTCCAATCACACCAAACCATTGCCAGCCGGAAAGATGATCGCCCAGCCAAAGGTAGCCGAAACCAACGGTGATGACGAGTTCGCCTAGACCGAGTAGCGCGGTTTGCATCCCGCCGATATTTTTTACGCCGAGGAAGAGGGTGAGACGTGAGAGGAATGTGACCATCGTCAACCCGATGACTGGTGTCCATGAGCCGTTTGTCGGCAGCGGCTGGCGGTCAAAAATAAAATAGGCGGGAATAACAACCATGCTCATGGAAATAAGCGTATAAAGAGTCAC
>JANTFU010000063.1 GCA_024763295.1 Anaerolineales bacterium | reverse complement strand
CAGCCGGGTTTGTCGGGGAGGGTGGAAAGCACGTTTTGGAGATGGTCTGAGACTTGCATGGGGGCAATTTTACCGCAAGGTTTAAGAATGCGATAACATGCCGCGCTTGACTTTGGTCTTGAAAGCCTTAGAATAAAGAACATACCGATTTAATTTAAGGAGAATGTATTATGTCTAACGACACCATTGAATATTTTGAAGAAGAAGCAGCCCCGCCACCGCCAGCGTCGAACAAGGAGATGACCGCGCTCGAGACTTGGATCGCTGCCGTGACCGAGCCGAATGTGAACACTTTTACTAACATTGCCGGGCAATCCGGCGCAAGCCTGTCAAAAGCCTTTTTGTGGGTACTGCTGGCTTTCCTGATTACTGCCTTTTCGAAAGCGATCGCTCAAACGGCAGGGATGGGGCAGTCAATGAAGATGATACGCGATATGTTGCCGCCTGAACTAGCGCGCGAAATCCCTGCTAATTTGGGTAGCGGCGGTGGGATCGCAACCCGCATAGGCGCTATTATTTGTGGCGCTCCGCTGGGGGCTATTGTGGGCGTGCTTTTCTTTGCCATCAGTGTCGCGTTGATTTTGTGGGTAGCCAAACTCTTTGGCGGTACCGGTGAGTTTGAAAAACTTGCCTATGCCTTTGCTGCTATTATGGTGCCTATTGCGGTAGTCAACGGCGGATTAGCATTATTTGGCATGATTCCGTTTGTCGGCATCTTTTTTGGCTTGGTTTCCTTTATCGTGAGCATCTACAGTCTCATCTTACGGATTCTCGCGGTGCAGGCAGTCACCGGCTTGGACAGCGGCAAATCGGCGGCTTCGGTCATTTTGCCGTGGCTGATTGTGTTCATCTTCATTTGTTGCTGTGTCGCCCTCTTTGGCGCTCTTTTCGGGAAAGCCTTGAGCGATGCTCTTGGACAAATGAACTTCTAACCATTTCTTCCTAAATCGAACAGCCTTCCGAGATAAATTTCGGAAGGCTGTTTTATAATAGACCTCATGAATTCACAAACGCTTGAAAGCAAAGTTGCAAAAAAATTGATTGGAACAGGGCAAAAAATCGTTTTTGCCGAGTCATGTACGGGCGGGCTAATTGGGCATCGCATCACCAACTTAGCTGGCTCATCGGAATATTATTTGGGCAGCATCACAGCCTATGCCTACGAAGCCAAAGTTCACTGGCTGGGCGTTTCCTGGGATACGCTTGAAGCGCACGGTGCTGTCAGCCGCGAAGTCGTTTTAGAGATGGCGCAGGGCGTGCGGGATGCGCTGAAAGCGGACATCGGTCTCAGCGTGAGCGGGATCGCCGGTCCCGGGGGCGGGTTGCCGGACAAGCCCGTCGGCACGACCTGGATTGGGCTGGCTACCGCGCAAGGAAGCTGGGCGCGTCACTTCTGCTGGGATGGCGACCGACTGCAAAACAAGAACGCTTCCGCAGACGCTGTCCTCCAGATGCTGCTCGACTATCTCGCAGGCGAACGCGATCTCGATAGAGAGTAATCCATTTTCTCTACGCTAAAACCCCGAACGAATTCCCTTCTTCGGGGTTCTTTTTTGTAGACATCAATCACCGCTCTAAAACTTGAAAATAAGAAAGCAGAGAATATGGCGCAAGAACAAAGTCACGCAAACTTTTTACAAAAATTGACACTCAAAGCAAACCTGATGCAGCCCTTAGCTTTAGGATCGTTCAAGAATTGGCTGCATTTGTTGCAAGAAAGTAAATTTATCTCGCCGCGTTTTTTGGGCAGGGCTGCGTATGTTTCAACAATCAGCCTTTTATTTAGCCCGTTGCGGTCGTATCAGTATTTGCGCTATCGCAAGACCTTTGCCAAAGTAAGACTCGCCGAAGACCCCATTTTTGTGCTTGGTCATTGGCGCAGTGGCACGACGCATTTACACAATTTGTTGACGCAGGATTGGCGCTTCGGTTACGTTTCTGCGATGCAGGTCATCGCGCCCGACCTTTTTTATGTGATCGGTGAGCCGTTCAAAGCGCTTTTACGCGCCGGTACGCCTGAAAATCGCCTAATTGATAATATGAGTTGGTCGATTGATAGTCCGCAAGAAGAAGAGATGGCGTTGGGGAACATCTCACCGTATTCCTTTTATCACTTTTGGTCGTTTCCCCAGCAGGCGCGCGAATATTTTGATCGTTACGCCCTTTTTAAGGATGTTTCTGCGGATGTGATTGAAACCTGGAAAGAGAAATATCTCGAAGTTTTGAAGATGGCGACACTTAACATGCAGGGGCGCCGATTGGTGATCAAGAACCCGGTCAATACGGGGCGCATCCCTGTTTTGTTGGAGATGTTCCCAAATGCGAAGTTTATCTTTTTACATCGCAACCCCTATGATGTTTTTCTCTCCACGCGCAATCTGCATAAGAAAACCCTGCCCATTGCGCAATTGCAGGAGATTAGCGACGAAGAAGTGGATGCCAACATTCTGACCTTTTACGCCGAGATGCTGAAAACCTATCTCGACACCCGTGACCTGATCCCAAAACGCAACTTAATCGAAATCTCCTACGCCGACCTGGACGAAAATCCCATGCCCGTGATGCGGCGCATCTACAATCAGCTCAATTTCTGGCCCTTCGCCCGCGTGCGTGGACGCTTGCGCAAATATCTCAGTTCACTGGAGGGATATAAGAAAAATCGCTACCAACTCTCGCCCGAAGATGTCCAGAAGGTGAATCAGCGCTGGAGATTTGCCTTTGATGCGTGGGGCTATGAGATGGCAGAAGAATAGACGTAATAAAAAATCGGAAGTCTGAAAAACTTCCGATTTTTACTAATTGCCTAATTCCTAATCCCTGCGCTACCCTAAACGCGCTCGTTCTTCTTCCACCACACTCTTATCCAACTTCTTGAAAAGCGGACTTGGCTTATTAAACGCCTTGCCGGGTTGTAGCTCGCTCGGTTTCCACTGCTCGCCTTCGGTGCCTTTGTAGCGTAGGGCGGTGTGTGTGCCGAGGGCGTCTTCGATGGTTTCGACGAATTGTTCGCCGAAGAGTGGGGTTTCGTAGCCGAAGGTTTTGTTCAGCGCTTCGCTGGTGAAGGGCAGGAAGGGGGCGAAGATGGTTTTGAGCGAGTCGATGGCGCGTAGAGCGGTGTAAATCGATTTCGCAGCTTCGTCTTTGTCTACCTTGATCTCTTTCCACGGGGCGTTGGTGTCGAGGTACTTGTTGACTTCGGTCGCCAGACGCATTGCTTCTTGAATCGCAGCCCTGATCTTAACGGCTTCGAGCAGATCTCCGACCGAGTTGAATCCAGCGTCGATGGTGGCTACCAACTCTAAATCTTGGGGGCGCAACGTGTCCACATCCACAGCAGGGATATGCCCATCCCAATGCTTATAGCAGAAGGAAAGCACACGGTTCGCCAGATTTCCCCAGTTGGCGACCAATTCGTTGTTGTTGTGAGCGACGAATTCTTCCCAATCCCAATCCGCATCCTTGCTTTCGGGCATGTTGACGGTCAGGTAGTAGCGCAGGGCGTCGGGGTCGTAGCGGGTGAGGGCATCGCGCCCGTAGACCGCCCAATTGCGGCTGCCGCTGATTTTTTTGCCTTCGAGATTCATAAACTGGTTGGCGGGGACGTCGTAGGGCAGGGTCAGTTTGTGCGGCTCGGCTTCGGGCAATCCGCTTAGTTTGCTAAAAATCGGCGGGAATTTATCGCCCGTGCCCATCAGTTCGGCGGGCCAAAGCGAAGTATGGAAGAAGATATTATCCTTGCCGATGAAGTAGAACTGGCGCGCTTCCTGTGTCCACCAGCTTTTCCAAGCGTCGGGTTCGCCGATCACTTTGGACATTTCGATGGGCGAGGAGAGATAGCCGATGACGGCTTCAAACCAGACGTAGAGGGATTTGCCCTCCCAGCCTTCGACGGGGACGGGGATGCCCCAATCGAGATCGCGGGTGATGGGGCGGGGGAGTAGCCCCTCGGCTTCGATTTTGCCGAGCGATTCGCCCAGCACGGTATCACGCATGTGATCGGATCGCTCGCGTAAGAAATTTGCTACCGTTGGTTCGAGTTGGGAGAGGTCGAGATAGAAATGTTCCGTTTCCCGCAGCTCGAGGGCGCCGTCGCCCGTTTTGGCGATGGGATCAATCAACTTGGCGGGTTCGAGGACGTTGCCGCAGGCATCGCATTGATCGGAGCGGGCGCCTTCCGCGCCGCAGATGTAGCAAGTGCCTTCGACGTAGCGGTCGGGCAGAAAGCGCTCGGCGGAGGGCGAGTACCACTGCATCGACTTCTTAGCGAAGATATGACCGTTTTCCTTCAACGCCAAAAAGATGGCTTGCGAAACCTTGAAGTGATTGTCGGTATGCGTGGTGGTGAACATATCATAAGTGATGCCCATTTGTTGAAAGAGATCGACAAAACCGTCGTGATAGCGTTTGTAGACTTCCTCGACGGTGATGCCCTCTGCGTCCGCGCGCAGGGTGACGGGCGTGCCGTGCGAATCTGTGCCGCTGACCATCGCCACGTTACGTCCCTTTAGGCGGTGATAGCGGGCGATGATGTCGCCGGGTAGGTGCGAGCCGGTGATATTTCCGACATGGATTTCGGCATTGGCGTAGGGCCAGGCGATGGCGATGAGGATATTTTCGGTCATAATTTTCTCCGTAAAATAATTTCAATTCGTAGGGGCAGACCTGTGTGTCTGCCCTTGGGGGTGATTATGTAAATTGGGCGAACATGCAGGTTCGCCCGTACGGTTTTGTGATAATCCAACAAAAAAGGCTGCCCAATTGCGTGGACAGCCCGAAGAGTACCGTTTGCGTTTTTTAGCGCGCAGTCTCCAACACTGTCCATAAGGGACAGGGCATAGCCATAGGCATCATGCCGTTGGTGTTAGGAGAGTTTGCGTTCATGGACATTAGTTTACTATGCGGATGCGTTTGGGGCAAGTTTAATCGCGCAAAAACCGCATCAATTCCGAAGGGGAAGAAGTGACAGCCGTAGCGCCAGCGCTCTCCGCTTTTTGCTTGAGTTGCGGATTCGCTTTGTCGGTATAAATATAAATGGGCATTTTGTGATTGATCTCGCGCAGCTTTCGGGCAAGTTGAACTCCGGCTTCACAATTCTCCAGTATCTTGCCTTCTTGACGGCAAGAATCTGAGATGACACAGTTAAAGGGCGTCTCCTTGAAGAGTTCAAGGGCTTCTTGCGTGCTTTGGGCAGGGATGACTTTTACGCCTTGCTTGCGCAATGAGTCAATTAGGAGGGCATTGTTTTTGGGTTGATCATCAACCCATAAGATCGACGAAATATCATCGTCAACTTCAAAATCTTCATCCGAAGGGGCTGCCATTTTTACGAGATCGCGTCCCATGTTTTCTGTTAGGGGCGCTTCTTCAAGCGCGGTTTCGAGCACCGCTGTTCCGCTGTCGACTTTCTTTTGCAGTTCATTGACGCGCTTTTGCAAGTCGGCGATCATCATGGCTTGCTGCTTGCTCAATTCATCCATGCTGAGTTCCATCTCGCCGATTCTGACGCTGAACTTGCGTCCGTTTGCGGCGGAATTGATCAGACTTTCCACGCTTTTGCGGAAGATGAAAAGGATGAAGATAACGATTAGGGGCCACAGCAGGGTGGCAAGGCTGTCGAGCAGGGTAGCAAAATTTTCCATGTTTTCCTCCTAAAGGGTTAGATAGCGGGAGCAAGCCTAAAGCAGGGGCGTTAGCGCAGGTCTTTTAATCCTGCAAAAGGCGAGTTGAGCGGAATGTCATCGTCGTCCGCTTCTTCGCGGTGTCCACAGTCGCCCAAATTTAAATCTGCGCCGCAGATTTGGCAAAGCCCCTGACAATCTTCGCGGCAAACGGGATTGATGGGAATATCAAGTTGTGCATCTTCGCGCACAAATTCCTCGATGTCAATTTCGGCGTTGAAAGGCAGTTGATGGTTGTCTTCGTCCACATTTTCACGTTTGAAGACGTAAAGTTCAGTCATTTCCCAACTCAGGCGATGCGTATAGTTTTTTAGACAACGCACGCACTGAAGCTCTGTGTCTGCGCTAAAATTGCCCTGCAAGAGCAAGCCCTGCGGCGTGCGGCTGACAATCAGATTGCCGTCAAAATGATCGAGCGAAAGGGATTCGTCAAATTCAAGATGCTCGAATTCAAAGGGGAAGTCATGGTGAGAGCCAATATCTTGGGGGAGCAAAAAGCCCAAATTTAGGCGAAACGGATGTCGTGGAGTATTCACGGGGGAGCCTTCCCTTAAAGACATTCTCTTTGGAGCGTGTCTTTACTAAACTTCGCGGTCGGTAACGTACTTGACCAACTCTTCCAGCGCCAAGCGTTCTTCGCTTTTGGGCTGTCCGTTCAGCGCTTGAAGGGCTTTGTTTGCAAAGAGTTTTGCCTCGTTGAGCGACAACTCGATGGCGTCGCTTTGTCGAATTGATTCGATCAAAGCCGTCATTTTGGCGGTATTGTGATAATTCCCGGCTAATAACGCTTTTACGTTTTCATCATCAGCGTTGTTTTCGATGTAATAGAGCGCAGGCAAAGTGATTAATCCGTGTAAGAGATCGCTGCCAACGGGTTTCCCGACGGTTGCTTGCTCGCCCGTAAAATCGAGAATATCGTCTACAATTTGGAATGCAGTGCCAAGATTTTTGCCAAAATTTCGCGCTCGCTCGATCATCTTTTCGTCTACGGGGCTAATAATTGCCGCGCCGTGCGTGGAAAGCTCAAAGAGTGAGCCGGTTTTGGCATAAATGCGCTCGTAATAATTTTCTCGGCTAGCTAAACCGCGACTATCGAACATTTGGGTCAGTTCGCCATTGACCAAAATTGCCAGCGTTTCGGCAAACTCCTCCATCACCGTTAGTGAGCCGGTTTCGGCTGCCAGTTTTGCGGCACGCGCAAAAACAAAATCGCCGGTTAGCACAGTGGCGGCGGGCGTCCATTTCGCGTTTAGGGTTTCGTTTCCGCGCCGCATCAGCGAGCCGTCGATCAGGTCATCGTGGACGAGTGTTGCGGTATGCAGCATCTCAATCGCAGCGGCGAGGGTGGTTAAACGCTCAGGGTCTGCGCCGAGCATATTGCCGGTCAGTAGAACGAGCGTCGGGCGAATGCGTTTGCCGCCCGCAGCAAGGAGATTCTTGAAGGCAACTTTTAAGTCAGGATGACGGTCATCGGCTTGTTCGCGCATTCGCGCTTCAACTTTTTCGATGGTTGCCAGAACAGGTTGTATAAAGGTTGTCGTGCTCAATATTTCACCAACTAAATAACCGTGCAGCATTCGCAGATGTGATTTCTGCAACTTCTGCCGGAGTTTTTGCATGAATTTCGGCGACTTTTTCTGCCACATAAGCCACATAGGCAGGCTCGTTGCGGCGTCCGCGTTTGGGAACGGGCGCAAGAAAAGGGGCGTCCGTCTCGATTAGCAGATGCTCAAGCGGGATGGATGCGACCACTTCGCGGCGCTGATGGGCGTTTTTGAAGGTGACAGGTCCCGTTACGCCGAGCATAAAGCCCAAGTCGATGGCTTTTTGCGCCGTTTCCGCGCTGCCGCTAAAAGAGTGTAATACACCTACGCGAGATGTCAATGGATGCGCCCGTGACCTTAGTTTGGATACCCATTCCCCAAGCAGGGAGAGTAGGTCTTCGGCACATGGACCGTTAAGGGCATCGTCCTTTTCGCGCAGGTGCAAAATCACGGGCAGATCAAGTTCTTCAGCAAGAGCAAGTTGCGCTCGTAGAATATCCTGTTGAAGTTCGTGTGGCGCGGCGTCCCAGTAATAATCCAACCCGATCTCACCGATGGCAACCACTTTCGATTTGCCATGTAGTGACGACTTCAGTCGTCCGTTTTCGGCGAGCGAAGGACTAAAGTCCTTACTACTTGGGGTTGGCTTTGCTAAATTACGCAAATAGGCGGGCGTGTCCTCTGTCCATGTCAGCGCATCAGTGGGATGGACGCCAATGGCAGCGAAAACTTCGGGATGGGCATCTGCTAGTTGGACAGCAGCCAAGCTGGTCTCACGCGTGATTCCGGGGACGAGCATCTTGGTGACGCCCGCTTCTATGGCGCGTCCAAGCATCTCTTCCCGATCGTCGTCGAATTTATTAAAGTACAGATGACAATGTGTGTCTGTGAGTCTCATGTGTAAATGTGCCAAGCGTTTAAGTATCAGGTGTTGACGTGACACTGTAGAACATGACACTTAAACACTTATTTTATCCCTGCGATCTTCAAACCGTCCTGCAAAATGGCGTCAACTTTATCGCCGTGCATGGTTTCGCAGTAGACGCGCAAAACAGGCTCGGTGCCGCTGAAGCGGATCAGCAGCCAGCCGCCGTCTTCAAGGCGGAATTGGTAGCCGTCAATAGTGACAAGTTCGGTCACTTTTAAGCCGCCGATGGTTTTGGGGTTGGCAGCCATCACAAGGTCGATTTTTTCTTGTTTGTCGCCTTCAAAGGGCGTGTCGATGCGGTCGTAGTAGTGTTCGCCGCCGACGAGATCGAAAAGAGTGGAGAGCAATTCGCTTGGCTTTTTGCCCGTGCGGACGAGCATATCCAGCATATAGAGACCTGCAAGAATGCCATCGCGCTCAGGGACGTTGCCTTTGAAGGCGTAGCCGCCCGATTCTTCGCCACCAATCATGGCGTCGGTTTCGGTGAATTTGGGGGCGATATATTTGAAGCCTACGCCGGTTTCGTAGACGGGGACATCGTAGATTTTGCCCAATTTGTTGAGCATGGTGGTCGTGGAGAGCGTTTTGACAATCGCTCCGCGCTCGCCGCGTACTTCCAGCAAATAGTACGCCAATAAAGCGTAGGCGCGCAGTTGGTCGATAAATTCGCCGTTTTCGTCGCCGAAGCCAACGCGGTCTGCATCGCCATCGTTGACGATGAAAATATCCGCCTTGTGGTCTTTGGCAGCTTGTAAGCCGACGTTCACATTGGGCGGAATCGGTTCGGGGCGTTTCATTTCAGGGAAAATGGGGTTGCGCTCGGCGTGGATTTCGATTACTTCGGTTTCCCCGCCGCTCAGCAGACGCGTAAACCAACCTGCGCCGTTGCCCCACATCGCATCGACAACGATTTTTAGTCCGGCATCCTTGATGGGTTGCAGGTCAATCAGGTCGTCAAGATGGGCGATATAGTCGATCGCGGCGTCGAAAGTGACGACCGAGCCATCGGCTTTGGCATCGGCAAGTTTTTTGATTTTGACGTCTTCAATGCCATCAGGAATGAGCGCTTCGATTTTTTTCAGCCCCGCAGGATCAATCGCGCCGCCGGTTGCGTCGCGGACTTTGAAGCCATTGTCGGTGGGCGGGTTATGGGAAGCCGTGATATTCACCGCACCAACAGCCTTTTTTGCAACGACCGCGTAAGAAATCACGGGCGTTGGCGTTGCGCCGTCTGTCAGGAGGACGTTCAGCCCGTTTCCGGCTAAAACTTCGGCGGCTGCTGCGGCAAAATCTTCGCCGCGATAGCGTTTATCGTGCCCGACGATGACGGTTTGTCCGCGATGCCCTTGTGCGAGCATGTACGCCGCAAAACCTTGTGCGCAACGGCGCACGTTCTCGAAAGTGTATTCCTCCGCAACGCGCGCGCGCCAACCATCGGTGCCGAATTTGATTTTGGTAACCATAAAACTCCTGCTGATTTTTAATGTGGGGTATTATAACAGGTCGATGCCGATGCAGGTATAATCCTTTTGTTAGTTTTTTATGTAGTGGTACTTAATTGAGCGATGATTTTGCGAGGAGGACGCTTTTCCGACGAAGCAATCTCATCGAGTGTAAAATGTTTTCTCGATAAAATGGGACTGCTTCGGCGATAAAGCTGCCTCGCAGATTCATGCCATCGCTTACCGTAAAACTACCACCGTGTTTTATTATTTTTATTAGCGAAAACAGGATGACAAAAAGCATGAAGAAGGTACAAAATGGCTAAAGTGATTGTCGCCATGTCGGGCGGGGTGGACTCATCGGTAGCGGCTGCGCTCTTGCGTGAGCAGGGTCACGATGTGGAAGGTTTGATGCTGCGCCTTTGGTCGCAACCCGGCAAAGAGAGCGAGAATGCCTGCTGCACGCTTGAATCGATGTCGCTGGCGGAGCGCGTGGCACGCCAGTTGGACATTCCTTTCCACACCGTCGATGCGAAGACGACTTTCCGCAACACGGTCGTGGAATATTTTATTGAGAGCTATGCGCGTGCCGAGACGCCGAATCCCTGCCTGATGTGTAATCGTCATATTCGTTGGGGCGTG